>DATGRU010000220.1:0-12112 GCA_035303295.1 Paenalcaligenes sp. | reverse complement strand
TTATCGATTTGCCAGACTTGGGCGGATCGACCGCGGTAGGAGAAACCGGCCTGCCTGTGTATACGGTGTGTCAGTTTGGCGATTCTGCGCCAGCGCCCGGTGGTATGCCTGGTCAGTAAAACAAAACAGCCCGTCAAGTATGACGGGCTGTTTTTTTATCTACGTATTAATGATAGTGATTAAACACTTGACGTAGGTAAGCGATGAACGTTTCATCGTCACACATCATCTTGCCGGGTGAGTCAGACAGTTTGGCGGTGGTCGCACCGTTACAACTGACCAGCTTCATCACAATATTCAGCGCTTCCACACCCATGTCGTTCGTTAAGCTGGTGCCAATACCAAAACCGACTTGAATACGGCTGCCAAAATAGCGGTACAGGGCGATGGCCGTGTCGATATTTAATCCATCCGAAAACACCAAACGCTTAGAACGTGGGTCAATGCGTAGGTCTTTGTAGTGCTCGATGGCTAATTCGCCCCATTCGTACGGGTCGCCAGAGTCGTGGCGTAAACCGTCAAATAACTTGGCAAAATACAAATCGAAATCGCGTAGGAAAGCTTTCATACCGATGGTGTCGGTTAGTGCAATACCTAAATCGCCTCGGTACTCTTGTACCCAGTCTTCCAGTGCCGCTTTTTGAAAATCGCGTAAACGCACAGCGCCAAAGGCTTGAAACGACTGAAAATATTCGTGTGCCATGGTGCCGATGGGCACCAGATTATGCTTGCGCGCCAAGTAAACGTTAGAGGTACCCTTAAAGTATTCAGGCACTTCACGCGCTAAGGTGGCAATAACCTCGTCGTGCCATGCAGCCGAGTAACGACGGCGCAAACCAAAATCAGATAGGTCAAAGCTAAACAGTTCTTGCGGTTCTTGGGCAAAGCTTTTTAACTGCGCCACTTTAGCGGCAAGACGCTTACGGCCTTCAGTCAGCAAGGTGTCGGGGTCGTATTGCCTAAAGTACAGTTCATTAACAATGGCCAACACCACAATTTCAAAGCCCATAATATGGACTTGTGGCCCTTCGGTAATGATCCGTAGCGTAGGGCCTTCAGTTTCTACTTTGATGAAGCGACGCTGATAGCGAAACAGCGATAAAAAGTCGACAAAATCCGACTTGATATAGCGCAGGCTAGACAGGTAGTCGAGTTCGTCTTGTGTAAAACTTAAGCTGCATAAGTGGTCCAGCTGGCGTTCAAGTTCCGGTGCTAAATGCGCTAGAGGAAACTCGGCCTGATTGCGACATAAAAACTCGTAACGGGCTTGTGCTGCTGGATGCCGATGTAGCATGGCTTGCCACATGGTGAACTTATACAGGTCGGTTTCCAGCAGCGACGAAATAACAGGAATAAAAGGTTGGCTCATTAGGAATACTGTAACGGGTAGGCAGTGTTAAACCAGAACGCGTTCTATGCCGCCAGCATTGGCGTTTTTCACATAGTCAGCCATCCAGTTCTCGCCCAAAATGTGTTTGGCCATTTCGACGACGATATAGTCCGATTTAACCCCTGTATCGCCTTCGTAGCGAGTAAGACCCTGCAAGCATGAGGGACACGAGGTTAACATTTTAACTTCGCCGGTAAAGCCGTCAGCCGCGATACTGTTTTGATTTTTCAGCAGTTCTTCTTGTTTGCGGAAGCGAATTTGCGTAGAAATATCGGGACGCGAAACCGCTAAGGTACCCGATTCGCCGCAGCAGCGATCGCTTTTAATGGCTTCGTCACCCACCAGAGCCTTCACGGTTTTCATGGGGTCTTGCAGCTTCATGGGGGTATGGCAAGGATCGTGGTACATATAACGCACGCCTTCCACGCCATCGAGCTTAATACCTTTTTCGAGTAGGTATTCGTGGATGTCGATTAAGCGGCAGCCGGGGAAGATTTTCTCGAACTCGTACATCGCCAGCTGGTCGTAGCAGGTACCGCAGCTAACCACCACAGTTTTGATGTCGAGGTAGTTCAGCGTAGTGGCCATGCGGTGGAACAGCACACGGTTATCGGTAATCATTTGGTCGGCTTTTTCTTTTTGACCACTACCGCGCTGCGGATAGCCACAGCACAAATAACCGGGTGGCAGAACGGTTTGTACACCGGCATGCCACAGCATGGCTTGGGTTGCTAAACCCACTTGTGAAAACAAGCGTTCTGAGCCACAGCCGGGGAAGTAAAACACGGCTTCGCTATCGGGGGTTGTGTTTTGTGGGCTACGGATAATGGGCACGTAGCTTGCGTCTTCAATATCCAGCAGTTTACGCACCGGTTGTTTAGGTAAACCGCCGGGCATTTTTTTGTTCACAAAGTGAATGACCTGTTCGCGAATGGGGGCCTTACCCACCGAAGCAGGTGGTGTTGCTGTTTGTTTCGCTGCAGGGGCTGCCAGTACGTCATGCGCTATTCGCTGTGCTTTGTAACCCACATCAAATACTTTGCGTGTGGCATTGATGACGCGAGGGTCTTTGGCGTTAAGGAAGAACATCGCAGCAGTTGAGCCGGGGTTCTTCGACTTCTTACCCATGCGGTTCAACAGGGCACGCATTTCCATGGACACATCGCCGAAGTCGATATCGACGGGACATGGATTAAAGCACTTGTGGCATAGCGTACAGTGATCGGCTACGTCTTCGAATTCGCTCCAGTGTTGCAGGCTAACCCCGCGACGGGTTTGCTCTTCGTAGAGAAAAGCTTCAATCAGCAGCGAGGTAGCTAGAATTTTGTTGCGGGGCGAGTACAGCAAGTTCGCCCGTGGCACGTGTGTGGCACAGACAGGCTTACATTTGCCGCAGCGCAGACAATCTTTAATGGCGTGTGAAATGGATCCAATTTCACTACGCTGCATAATTAGTGACTCGTGGCCCAACAAGTTAAAACTGGGGGTCCACGCCTGACTTAGGTCGGCGCCGGGCATCAGTTTACCGACGTTAAAGTGGTTGTCGGGGTCGATACGGCGCTTGTAGTCTTGGAAGGGTTGTAGCTCTTCTTGGGTTAGGTATTGATACTTGGTTAAGCCAATACCGTGCTCGCCAGAGATAACCCCATCTAGGCTGCGGGCAATTTCCATGATGCGGCTAACGGTTTCGTTGGCCTCTTGCAGCATGCCGTAGTCGTCAGAGTTAACCGGAATATTGGTGTGTACGTTACCGTCGCCTGCATGCATGTGCAGTGCCACAAAAACGCGGCTTTTTAGCACGTGGTCGTGAATGGCTTGCAGCTCGGCGAGTACCGCGGCACAGTCTGCACCCGGGAAGTGCTTTTCAAGCTTGGCGCGTACTTCGGTTTTCCATGAGGTGCGCAAGGTGTGGTCTTGCAGCAAATCAATAATGTGCAGTTCGGGCTCAGCGGTTAAGCGTTCTTCAATAACGCGGGCAGCTTCGCTTAAACCAATGTCGTTTAAGATGCTAAGGCTATCGGCGGCACGTGCATCCAGATTATCTAATAACCAGCTCCAACGCTGACGCACGGCTGCTAAGGTGGCGATCGCATCGTGGCGACGCTCTTCCAGCACCTCTTCGCGCGTGTGCTCGGCGTCATCATGGTCTATGGTTTTGCCGACGGGCAAATCGCCTTGTAAAAACTGCTCAAGCTCATCAAGCAAACGCAGCTTGTTGCGTGTAGAGAGCTCGATATTAATGCGTTCAATATGGTCGGTGTATTCGCCCATGCGGTCTAGGGGGATCACCACGTCTTCGTTGATTTTGAAGGCGTTGGTGTGGCGGGCAATTGCCGCAGTACGGGCACGATCTAGCCAGAAACGCTTACGCGCTTCAGCACTAACGGCCACAAAGCCTTCGCCATGGCGGGTATTAGCAATGCGCACCACTTCGCTAGCCGCTAAGGCGACGGCATCGGCGTCATCACCGACGATATCGCCAATGAGCACCATTTTAGGTAAGCCGCTGCGCTTGCTTTTGGTGGCATAGCCAACAGCGCGTAGGTAGCGTTCGTCTAAGTGTTCTAAGCCCGCTAGTATGGCCCCATTTTCGCGTCCGGTTGTATCCAGATAGTTTTTAACCTCCACAATGGAAGGTACGGCTAAACGGGCGCTACCAAAAAACTCTAAACAGACAGTGCGAGTGTGTTCGGGCATGCGGTGTAACACCCAGCGTGCTGCTGTGATGAGGCCATCGCAGCCTTCTTTTTGTACGCCGGGTAAGCCAGATAAAAATTTATCGGTAACGTCTTTCCCTAAGCCGGCTTTACGGAACTTTTTACCTTCAATTTTAAGTGTTTCTTGACGCAGTAAACGCGCACCAGGCTCGGCCATGCCGTCATACCAATGTAAGTCGAAAACGGCTTCGTCGACTTCGTGGATTTTGCCCAGATTATGATTCACCCGTGTAACTTCTAACCAGTTACCTTCGGGGTCAACCATGCGCCACCACGCCAAGTTATCTAAGGCGGTGCCCCACAGTACAGCCTTTTTACCGCCTGCATTCATGGCGACGTTACCACCAATACACGAGGCATCGGCCGAGGTAGGGTCTACCGCGAAGACACGACCTGCCGCATCGGCAGCGTCGGCCACACGGCGGGTGACTACACCCGCGCCGGTTAGAATTGTGTGTACAGGTTGCTCTACGCCGGGTAACTGAATGGCCTCTACAGTGCCAATGGCATCGAGTTTTTCAGTATTAATAACCACGGTGTGGGGGCTAAGCGGAATGGCCCCGCCGGTGTAGCCTGTACCACCCCCACGGGGGATGATGCTGAGTTTCAATTCAATACAGGCACGTACCAGTGCAGCAATTTCATTTTCGCTGTCGGGGGTTAGCACCACAAAGGGGTACTCAACGCGCCAGTCGGTGGCGTCGGTTACGTGTGATACCCGCGATAAACCATCAAATTTGATGTTGTCTTTAGCGGTAATGGGCAGCAGTTGCTTTAACACGCGCTGGCGCAGTGCACGGGTGTGATTGAACTCGTCTTCAAACGAGTCAACGGCCACGCGGGCGGCTTGCAGTAGCTGAATAACCTTTTTATCGCGCTCGGGAACGTCGGCATCGCGGCGGCTATCAATTTCACGCAGCCGATGGCGCAGCGCTTCGATAAGCTGATTTTGGCGTTTTGGGTTGTCGAGTAAATCGTCTTCCAAATACGGGTTGCGGCGTACCACCCAAATGTCGCCTAACACCTCGAACAACATACGAGCCGATCGACCTGTACGTCGGTGAGAGCGCAGTTCAGACAGCCTGTCCCATGCCTCCGGACCCAATAATCGCAAGACGATTTCGCGGTCGGAATACGAGGTGTAGTTATACGGAATCTCGCGCAAACGGGAATTTTGTAATTCGGGTACACGAGTGATGAGATACTGGCTGGCGACTGGGGCGTTCATAGTGTCAGGCTAAAGCCACTGAATTTAAAAAGTGGAAAGTGAAGCGTAAAGAACTCCCTAGTTTAATTCATTCGAGGCTAAGAGGCTTGCTTACACGTGCAGAGCGTAGGTGGTTTATGCTGCAAAGCAGCGAAAAAGGTGCTTTTTGTTGTTTCTGGGTACTGCTTTTAAGGGCTGCCCCAACCTAAATACGGAAAGCTCCACAGTAACAGCGAGGTCATCAAGGCATAGCGTAAAAATTTGCCGATGGCCATATACACAATACATGGGCCTAAGGGCAGCCTTAACCAGCCGGCTACACTGCACAACGGATCACCCACCACAGGCAGCCACGAAAAGAGTAGGGCAGAAGGCCCCATTTTCTTCAGCCATCCTTGCACTGTTTTATGCCAACGCCCGGTAGAGTTCTTAAGTTTTGGGTGTTTGCCTTCAAGGCCTTCAGGGTGTGTCTCACGCCATTTCTGGTAAGCGCGTTGCGCGCCTGAGCCAATCCAATAGTTCAAGGTGCCGCCCAAGGTGTTGCCGGTGGTGGCAATGACCAGCGCTGGCCACAGCATATGCGGGGAGACCGACACGTACGCAAAGACGGCAGGTTCTGAGCCCATCGGTAATAAGGTGGCCGAGATAAAGCTAATAGCAAAGATGGCGGTGAGGCCAATTTCAGGCAGGGCAAGCGCTTGCAATAACCAAAGAATGGCGTTGTTAATCCATGCTTCCATAGAGAAAAGTGGCAAAGCCACCCGTAAAGAATTAAAGCCTTAGGACAAGAGCGGGGTTATGGGCGATGGGTCTGAGCATTAACAAGGTGTAGATGTGGTATTCTTTTTTCTTTGTTTGTTTTCACCTTCTTTGTTGCGTAGCCTTTTTAGGTTGTTCTGCTCCCCCTTATGTCCAACGACTATCTTAAACGCATTTTGACGTCAAAAGTCTATGACGTGGTGCGTGAAACCGCGCTTGAGTTCGCTCCCCTAGCCTCTGCACGTTTAAATAACCGAATTTTGCTTAAGCGCGAAGACCAGTTGGATGTATTCAGCTTCAAGTTGCGCGGTGCCTATAACCGTATGGCGAGTTTAAGCCCTGCTGAGTTAAAGCGGGGGGTTATTGCTGCCTCGGCGGGTAATCACGCCCAAGGTGTTGCGTATTCAGCTAAACGCTTGGGTACTCGTGCGGTTATTGTCATGCCGGAAACCACGCCTCAAGTGAAAATTGAAGGGGTGGTGCGTCACGGTGGTGAAGTGGTTCTGGCAGGCGAGAGCTTCTCCGATGCCTACGCCCATGCGGTTGAGCTGGAAAAAACTGAAAAGCTCACGTTCATCCATCCTTTTGATGACCCAGATGTGATTGCAGGTCAGGGTACGATTGGCATGGAAATTTTGCATCAGCACCCCGGGCCTATTCACGCGGTATTCGTCCCCATTGGTGGAGGCGGTTTAATTGCTGGGGTAGCAGCCTATATTAAACAACTGCGGCCCGAAGTAAAAATTATTGGTGTGCAAACTGAAGATTCGGCTGCCATGGCACGCAGTGTGAAGGCCAATCGCCGTCTTAATTTGGCCGATGTGGGTTTATTCTCGGATGGTACCGCCGTTAAACAAGTTGGCTCAGAAACCTTTAAGCTGGCGCGCGAATACGTAGATGATTATGTGTTGGTGAACACGGACGCCATTTGTGCGGCTATTAAAGATGTGTTTCAGGATACACGTAGCGTGCTGGAACCGGCCGGGGCGCTGGCCATGGCCGGTGCAAAACGCTACGTGCAGCAACACAAACTAAAAAACAAAACCTTAATTGCCATTACCTCTGGCGCCAACATGAACTTCGACCGCTTGCGCTTTGTATCCGAGCGGGCCGAGGTGGGTTTGGCGCGGGAAGCGGTATTGGCCATTGGCTTACCCGAGCAACGTGGTAGTTTCCTGCGTTTAATCGAGGCTTTAGGTAACCGCTCGGTTACCGAGTTTAATTACCGCATTTCCGATGCAGAGCAGGCCTATGTGTTTTTAGGTTTGCAGATTCAATCTGAAAGCGAAATCACCAAACTTGAAACGCACTTCTCACGTAAGGGCTTTTCTACACTGAATCTTACTGATAACGAGTTGGCTAAAACCCACTTGCGGTACATGGTAGGTGGTCGGTCGCCTTTGGCGAAGCACGAGCGTTTGTATCGCTTTGAGTTCCCCGAGCGCCCTGGAGCGCTGCGTCGTTTTCTTAGCAGTATGAATCCCGAGTGGAATATTAGCTTGTTCCATTACCGCAACCAAGGTGATGATTACGGGCGTATTTTGGTGGGGCTGCAGGTGCCTCCCGATGATCACAAAGCCTTTAAGGCATTTCTTGAGCAGTTGGGCTACCCGTATTGGGATGAAAGCGCGAACCCCGCTTACCAGTTGTTTTTATAAAAAATGGCACCTCATGAACTGCCCTAGAGGTTGGGCGGTCATCGTTTAAGATTAGGCCTCTTCGTCGATTTTACGTACCCGTAGTGGGGCAAAGCGTAAGCTAAACAAACTGCCTGAACCAAAGCGGCTTTGAATGTTCAGTTCGGCATTATGGCGTACGGCGACATGGCGGGTAATAGCCAGCCCCAGGCCTGTACCGCCGGTAGCGCGAGAGCGACCCTTATCGGCTCGGTAAAAGCGTTCGGTTAGTCGAGGAATGTCTTGGGGAGCGATGCCAATGCCTGTGTCTTCCACCGAGTACCAAGCCCCTCCGCCTTCGGTTTCAAACCAGCTAACGGTAATGGTGCCTTCTTTAGGGGTATAGCGAATTGCGTTGGTCAGTAAATTGAGTACTGCCGAGGTCAGTTCGGTTTCCGAACCCACGATGCATAAAGTAGGGTCGATGTTGTGAACAAACACATGCTGACCATCAGATAAGGCTTTGGCTTGATCAAGAGCCTGATTGATAATCTGGCTCATGCGTACTGGACGGCCTTCGGTGGGGGGGGACGACTCTAGCGTAGAAAGGGTGAGCAGGTCGGCCACAATGGCTTGCATGTGTTGGGCTTGCTCAAGCATCATTTGTTCGTAGCGCTGGCGCTGCTCGTCGCTAAGACTTTCTGTTGGCATTTCGCGCAAGGTTTCCAGAAAGCCTAACAATACGGTTAACGGAGTACGCAGTTCGTGTGAAACGTTCGCGACAAAGTCCTTGCGCGTGGTTTCTAACTTCTCTACTTGCGTTACGTCGCGAGACACCAGTAGCACTTGCCCTACGCCGTATGGCGTTAGCTGAAGTAATAAAGAGCGTTCGGTGCCGTTGCGTTCTAAGTGCAACAGCAGTGGGGTTTCCCATTCGCGCTCTTGTGCGTAGTGTGAAAACTCGGGGGTACGAACAATATTAAAAATGCTGAGGTGGCGGTCAGTGTCCAAATTTAAGCCCAGATGCTTGCTGGCTGTTTGGTTGCACCACTGCAATTCCATGTTGTCGTTTAGGGTAATAGCACCGTCGGGCAAAGCTTCCGCCGCCATCATGATGGCATCCACACTTTGATTTAAAAAGTGGATTTCCTCGCGATTGGCTTTAAGCTTACGATAAATAGGGGCCAGAATTTCATCCCACGGGCCCACCGACGGCGGGGGCGGTGCATCTAAATTACGCACCCAGCGGCGAATTTGCTGCAATTGGGTGCCGCTAACCAGCACCATAATCACCTGTCCCAGCGCAAAGATTGCCCAGCCTACGCTAGCGCCCAGCCACCAGCCAAAACCAAGGCCCAGCAGGGCCCATATGATGATTGAGCTTAGCGTTTTATTCATATGTTTTAAGATTTGGCTCGTTCAGGTAGTATGGCAGCAAAGCGGTAACCAGCACCGCGAATGGTTTCAATGTGGGCATCATGTCCACTGGGTTCCAGTGCCTTACGCAAACGGCGAATGTGTACATCGACAGTGCGCTCTTCCACAAACACGTGATCACCCCATACTTGGTCAAGTAGTTGGGTGCGAGTAAAGACGCGTTCGGTATGAGTCATAAAAAAGTGCAGCAAGCGAAATTCAGTTGGCCCTATTGTAAGGGACAAGTCGCCACCCGTAACACGATGTGTAGCAGGATCCAATTGTAAGCTGCCAATTTGTATCACATCATCGGTTAGTTGTGGTGCACGACGACGTAAAACGGCCTTAATGCGTGCTAATAACTCTTTAGGCGAGAAGGGTTTGGTGATGTAATCGTCGGCTCCAGCCTCTAAGCCTTCTACCTTATCCAGCTCGGCGCCTTTGGCTGTCAGCATAATAACGGGGACTTCGCTGGTGCGTTCGTCGGCGCGTAACTTACGAGCCAAAGAAATACCGGATGCGCCAGGTAGCATCCAATCCAGTAAAATTAAGTCAGGCAGTTCAGCGCGGATTAAAGTCTGTGCTTGCTCTGCATCCGAAGCGCGTAATACCTTGTGACCGGCAAAAGCCAGATTCACCGCAATCAGCTCTTGGATGGCGGGCTCGTCTTCAATGACTAAAATGGTGGTGGTCATGTGTCGTTAAACCATAAAATTCGCCGAAGGTCCGGCAGTGCTTCAATAGGATTCAGGCCTATCATATGGCGTTAATGTTTCAGGTTTGTGAAATTTTAATGTCTGTACCATAACGCTTTCTTATTCTGGGCGTATCGGAAGGGCGATAACTTGCGGTACGATTACACAATCATGGAAAAAAAATCTAACCCATCTTCTGCTCAGCAATCTGAAAACACGACTCATTTCGGCTTTCAGACCGTGTCCGAAACCGATAAAGCGGCTCGTGTGGCCGACGTGTTTCACTCTGTGGCGAATAAATACGATGTCATGAACGACTTAATGTCGGCAGGGCTACATCGTGTTTGGAAAGCCTTTACCATTGGTCGTGCAGATGTGCGTCCGGGTATGAAAGTACTGGATATCGCAGGGGGCACTGGCGACTTAGCTAAAGCGTTCGCGCGTAAGGCTGGGGCTTCTGGCGAGGTGTGGTTAACCGATATTAATAGTTCCATGCTTGGGGTAGGGCGTGATCGCTTACTGGATCGCGGTATCGTAACCCCCGTAACGGTGTGTGATGCCGAGTTCCTACCGTTCCCTGATGCGTATTTTGATCGCGTAACGGTGGCCTTTGGTCTGCGTAACATGACGCATAAAGATAATGCCTTACGTGAAATGCATCGGGTGTTAAAGCCGGGCGGTAAGTTGCTGGTGCTTGAGTTTTCACGCATCGCTAAGCCTTTAGAAGGGGCTTACGATTGGTACTCGTTTAATATTCTGCCCAAAATTGGTCGTGTCGTCGCAAACGACGAAGACAGTTATCGCTATTTAGCGGAATCCATTCGTATGCATCCCGACCAAGAAAGTTTGGCCGAGCTGATGCGCTCAGTAGGTTTTGACCGCGTTAAATACTTCAATTTAACCGCTGGTATTGCCGCCTTGCATGAAGGTTTGAAACTGGGCTAAATCTTATCAACGCCACCTTCATTCTTTAGGTGGCGTTTTTCACGAAATTTTGTAGAAATTGCATAAACGCGGCAGACGCTGGCGATAGCGATTTGTCTTTCTGCGTAAAGATTGAAATTGTGCGGGTAACCACAGGCTCTTCCAGTTCTGCCGCATGTACCTCAAAGGCGGGTAAGTAGGGGTGATTATTCATCGGCAATACGCTTAAGCCTAAGCCAGCATGCACCAGACTTAACACGGTAGTGGCAAAAGACACTTCGTTGCTGATAGGCAGGTGTATACCTTGCTGATGAATGACGTTATCGATCAGTTTGCGCATGGGGCTGGCCGGGGCTAAAGCAATAAACGGCTCGCCATCTAAGTCGGCCCATGTCATACGCTCTTTACTAGCTAAACGATGATCTTTACTACATATAGCAATAAAGCGGTCATCGAATAGGGGCGTTTCATTCAGCCCCAAGTTTTCTTCCATTGCGAAGGAAGTACCAATCCCGAAATCGACATCGCCGGATGCTACCGTTCGCATAATCTGTTCTTCGGCTACGTCATTCAAGACTAATTTAACGTCAGGAAACTCGGCTCTAAAGGCTTTAAAGGCTGGGCTAAGTAATCCGGCGGATAGCACTGTTGAGGCAACCACACGTACTCGTCCGTGGCGCAGTGTGGCCAAATCATGCAAATCATTAACGCCTTGCTGCAGATCGTTAAGGGTTTTTTGCGCCGTACGGTAAAAGCTGCGTCCCGCATCGGTGAGCTCAACCATACGTGTATGCCGATCCAACAGTTGTACGCCTACGCGTTGTTCCAATTCTTTAATCAAGGTACTAAGCGCTGATTGCGTAACGTGCATGTGCTCGGCAGCCAAGGTGAATTGTTTGGTTTGGGCTACCAGTACAAAGGCTCGCAATTGCCGCAAGGTGATATTCATGGTCAGGCCCCATTAAGTGACTGTGTTTATGAATATATCAAAATTTTCAATTTGTCCAATGAATGGGGGTGAGGTTTAATAAAAACAACTGGCATAACCGTAGTGTTGTTATGCGTTTTTTTGCAGGGTTGGGTACGACGATGAGTTTACTAATGAGTTCACCAATCATTGAAGCCACACAGTCACGCATTCGCAAAATAGAACAAATCGCGTTGAATGTGGTGCGCTTAGAGCTTGAGCCCGCTGACCCCAATGCGTTGTTCGCCACCTGTGAGGCTGGCGCCCACATTGATGTGGCGCTACCTAATGGGCTGGTGCGACAATATTCACTGGTTAATCCCGGTGACTCACAGCGGTATGTGATCGCGGTAGGGCTGGATGCGAATAGCCGTGGGGGCTCTGCCTGTATTCATCACGACTTAAACGAAGGTGATGAGCT
>DATGRU010000219.1:0-3935 GCA_035303295.1 Paenalcaligenes sp. | reverse complement strand
TTCGCATTATGTGCCAGCTCGTCAATAAAACATTGTGCGGCAAAAGCGTGAGGAATGTTGTACACCGAGCGGAACCAACCAATCCGCGCGTGCGCCTCAACTTCTGCCGTTTCGATACGCACGTTGGGAATTTGGTAGGGCATCGTAATGGCTGACATGGCCGCTTCAAAAACCTGTAGCCCTTTGGCGCCCTCAGCAAAGAGCGACGCAATGGTGGGTGCAGCACTGCGGTGCAACCATGATTGCGGTTTACCATCCTCGCCCACCACTGCTTCAAGCCGTTCTGCCGCTACAGCATGCAAGTAGTCGTGTTGAATATCATCTTCCCGTGTCCACACCACTTTAACGGGGGTGCCGGGTAGCTGTTGCGCGATAACCGCTGCTTCATCCACAAAGTCCGGTTTGGATTTACGTCCAAAACCACCGCCCAGTAGTAACACATTCACCTTAACCTGTTCGGGTTTCAGTTTTAGGCGCGCAGCTGCGACATCAAGCGCTGCTTGTGGGTTCTGGACAGATGTCCACACTTCGCAGCGATCGTCCTGCACCAAGACCGTGGCGGTAGGTGGTTCCATTGAGGCGTGGGCAAGGTGGGGAATGTAGTATTCCGCTTCAATACGTTGTGCGGCCGGTGCGTTTGCCCATGTGTCAGCTACATTACCTTCGTCGCGGAAGGTTTTGCCCGGAGTGCGCGCAGCGGCTTCGAGGTGTTCACGGTAGGCGACAGAGTCGTAGGCTGCGTTGGGGCCATCATCCCACTCAATGTCTAATGCGGCGCGGCCTTGTATGGCTGACCACGTATTCGAGGCAACCACCGCCACGCCACCTAAGGCCTGAAATGCCGGTGCGCCTTCGTAAGGTGGAATATCGAAAACGTGTAGTACCCCAGGCACTTGCAGGGCTTTATCGCTATTCACTGATTTAACTTTGCCGCCAACTACAGGAGGGCGAGCCACCACGGCATACACCATGCCGGGTAAATGCACATCTATGCCGTAGGTGGCCGTGCCTTTGCCGATGTTTTCTAGGTCAACTAAACGTACAACATCTTTACCAATGTATTGGAACTCATCAACCGTTTTCAGTTTAAGTTGATCTGCAGCCGGCACGTGCTGTTTGGCAGCGCTTTCAGCCAATTCACCGAAACCTAAGCGGCGATTGCTTGCCTCGTGCACCACCTCGTGCTGAATAGCGCGTACTTCGGCAATATCAACACCCCAATGCTCAGCCGCGGCGGCTTCCAACATATGACGTGCTGCAGCGCCTACACGACGCATGGGCATTAGGAAGTGACGGATACTACGCGAACCGTCTACGTTCTGGTTACCGTAACGCGCCTCGTTCGCCTCGGCTTGTATAACCTGAACGCGCGCCCAGTCGGCCTGCATTTCATCGGCAACCACCATCGGCAAACTGGTACGTACACCCGTACCCATTTCGGCACGGTGGGCAATAATACTGACAATGCCGTCAGCGGCAATGGATACGAAGACTAATGGATCATCAACGGTACCGCCGGGCATGGCGTCACCACCGTATTTTTTTGCCTCGGCAGCCCAAACGCGGCCAGCTGGGCTAACCGCCAATAAAAATGCGCCGGCACTACCTTGTAGAAAACGGCGGCGAGACAGTTGTGGAGTGTGGATCGACATTACAGTTCCTCCACAGATAGACGTTGAGCCGCTTGTTGAATTGCTGAGCGAATGCGAGGGTACGTGCCACAGCGGCAGATATTGCCACTCATGGCTGCGGAAATGTCCTCATCATTGGGGGAAGGTGTGTCTTTTAGCAAGCTAACGGCGGTCATGATCTGACCCGCCTGACAGTAACCACATTGGGCAACGTTATTTTCCACCCACGCTTGCTGTACTACTTGGCCGACCTTATCGTTTTCAAGGTGCTCGATGGTGGAGATTTTCTTGTTAACTGCTGTAGATACAGGTGTCACACAGGAACGAACGGGTTGGCCATCTACGTGCACCGTGCAGGCGCCACACACGGCAATACCACAGCCAAACTTCGTGCCGGTCATGCCTAATTCGTCGCGTAAGACCCATAATAAAGGCATGTCTTCCGGTACGTCGACCTCTTTAGTTTGATCGTTAATATTCAGTCGTATCATGACAGCGTCCTGAAGAAGTAAGTAAGAATGCTACCTAGCGTAGTACGAAAGACTGATATCAGCCAAGCCTAAGGTCTCGCTAAGGTAGAAGAGGGTGGGGCGTCGTAACACGCCAACGTTTTGGTTGTCATGAAAAATTAAAAATAGCGCCGAACACTTCCCCTTTTTTGTGAAAAGGGTGCTAGAATAGCGTTCTTTGCAAGCAAGGGCGCGATTTATAGCGTTAAACGGGTCGCCGTTTTTAAGTTTTAGTTTCTTAGATTTTAAAACTTCGCATAAATCACAAACAGGCTGTTGACACTTTCAAAAATAGCATGTTATAGTTCTTCTTCTCAGCGCGGCTGTAGCTCAGTTGGATAGAGTACTTGGCTACGAACCAAGGGGTCGTGGGTTCGAATCCTGCCAGCCGCGCCACTATTCTTAAAAAAGCCACTTCTTCGGAAGTGGCTTTTTTATTTGCTCATCAAGCGATGATGACAAAAAAACTAAGGCTTCTCAACACGTAAAGTGTGAGAGGCCTTTTTATAGCTGGGGGACTTTTGGGGGACTGGCTGTTTTTGAATTACGCATTCACTTAAGCGGGGGCTCTATGAATCGCCCGTTACCGGAGCCGAACGCACTTTTAGTAAGGTCCAACCCAGCACAACCACTGCCAGCACCAGCGGCACAACCGACACCCACAGAACCCTATCCCAGTCGTATGCTGCCAGCAGACTTCCTGATGCAAACGACCCCACGGCCATGGTGCCGAACACAATAAAATCATTAAACGACTGGACGCGTGTTTTCTCTTCTGGGCGATGGCATTCCAATACCATGGCTGATGCGCCCACAAAGCCGAAGTTCCAGCCTACGCCAAGTAAGGTCAGTGAGATCCAGAAGTGGGCTACCTCTAATCCGGATAGCCCAACAAGAATCGCCGCGCCGGTCAGCGCTAAACCGACCATGACGATGTGCCCTGCTCCGTAACGGTTAATGAGCCTACCCGTGATGAAGCTGGGCGCGTACATTGCAATCACGTGCCACTGCAAACCTAGATTGGAGCTTTCCTGTGAATGACCGCACAGTTGCATGGCGAGTGGGGCGGCTGTCATCAGGAAATTCATCAACATGTATGACACTGCGCCACATGTGATAGCAGTGATAAAAAGAGGCTGCCGCACAATAATGCTCAAGGGGCGTCCGCCGGCAATTTCTGCAGCGGTGGGCTTGGGTAGCCGAACGCCCAGTAAAACGATGGCTGACAACGCTGCAGCGATTGCTTGGGCAATGTAGGTGGCTGCGAACATGTGAAGCGGCCAAATGTACATGGTATGGGTAACTAACTGTGGCCCAACCACCCCGGCCAGTACACCGCCGCCCATAACAAACGACAAGGCGCGCGCCCGTTTTTCGGGCTCTACACCATCGGCTGCCGCAAAACGAAACGACAGCACAACAGCCGCGTATGCACCACCAAAAAAAGTAGCCAGACAAAATAGCCAGAACGAGCCAATATACACGGCAAGTGCCGCCAAAAGACCGGTCAACACACCACATCCGGTACCCGCTAAAAAGGCCGCTCGTCTGCCGTAGTGCCGAGCAATGGCTCCAGCCGGCAAAATGCAAGCTGCCATACCCACCACAAAAATAGAAATAGGCAACGTTGCCAAAGACTTATTAGGTGCAAGCATGTGGCCGACGATGGATCCTGTCGCATACACGACCACGGCGTTCGCTCCCGCCAGCGCCTGTGCAGCGGTTAGGCGAAAAACGTTGCTACGTTGTATAGGCACGGGTAGTACAGAAGGCTCGTCGGGGTTTTGTGTGGGTT
>DATGRU010000218.1:0-10726 GCA_035303295.1 Paenalcaligenes sp. | reverse complement strand
CCCGTCGGGCGTGAAGTACAGCGAGCTGGTGGAAGTGGGTCGTCGCGTAATGGAGCGCAAAACCAATCGTTCAGCAGCCGAGCGCGCTAAGCGCTGGGGTCTGAAAGAAATGGTGGCTCGCCCTGCCGTATTTAAACGTGCATCGGCCGTGGGTTACAGCTTAAAACCCATGCTGCCCGATAGCGTTAAGGCCCTGTTGCCAAACCGCCCCGACGCGGGTCGTGGTTTGCCTGCTGGTCGCCACAACCGTACCATGCTGGTGCTTGAAGGGTGTGTGCAGCCTAGCTTAACGCCTCAAACCAATGCGGCGGCAGCTCGTGTATTAGATGCTTTAGGTATCAACTTAAAGAGCGTGCCCCAAGCTGGCTGTTGTGGTGCAGTACGCCATCACATGAACGACTTGGAAGGCGCTAAGGTTGACGCACGTCGCAACATCGACGCATGGTGGCCGTATATTGAGTCGTCTCAAGCTGAAGCCATTGTTAGCACCGCCAGTGGTTGTGGTGTGCAAATCGAGCACTACGCTACGCTAATGGCCGATGAGCCCGAGTACGCTGAAAAAGCGGCCAAAATCTCGAACCTAAGCAAAGACATTAGCTTGGTGGTGCAAGAAGAGTTACTGGCCATTGAAGCCAATGCCGTGCCACAAGCTAAGCAGCCACTAAAAGTAGCGGTACAAGACCCCTGCAGCTTCCAGCACGCGCTGGTCAACAAAGGCACTGTTGGGCCATTGTTAAGCCGCTTTGGTCACAAACCTGTGCCGGTACGTGATGGGCATTTATGTTGCGGTTCAGCCGGTACCTACTCGGTACTACAACCTGAAATCTCGAAACAGCTACGCACGCGTAAAATTGAGTCGCTGGAAATCAGCTCGCCCGATTTGATCGTGACCGCCAACGTGGGTTGTTACGGCCACTTGTCAGCCGAGTCCAAAACCCCAATCAAACACTGGATTGAGGTGGTAGACGACGTACTACACGAGAACGGTGTACGTGCTATTGCGCAAGCTGCACAAGAGCCCGCACACGCCTAATTCGCTTCTGCGACGATAAGCACAAAAAAGCCTTGAAGAGTTAAACACTTCAAGGCTTTTTGTTTACAGAGTCATAAGTCTTAATTAGCGTATGGCGTCGCTGTCGACTGCTTAATGTATAGGCATATTGCTGCGTATAACCGGTATAGGTGTTGAATTGCTAAACCGTTAAGCACTAAAGCCATCTTTCACAGCGCCTCTTGCCCTTGTCGTAAGCGTAAAGTGCGTGCTTCACGTTGTTGCACCATTTGCATTTCCACTAGCACATCTTGCACGTATGTAATGTGTGCGTGGGCCGCAGCGGCGGCATCGTCTGCACGGCCTTCCATAATGGCGCGATACAAGTTTTCATGCTGTTCCAGCAAATCGCCGCGCACCCCGTGACCATCGGGATAGGTTCCCGCAAAGTTCACCTGTACGTTTTCACCCATCATCTCGTAAGTGTTACGCATGGTGTGCAGCAAGATAGCATTGTGGCTGGATTCGGCAATAACCAAGTGAAAATGGTTGTCAGCTTCTTGCTCGGCGCGCTGATCGGTTTCGCTAGGGTTGTCGTAAAACGATTTCAGTTCTTCAAAAGCTTGGGTAATGCGCACGCGGTCGGCTGCTGTAGCGCGCTTAGCCGCGTAATACGAACATGTCCCTTCCACCATGTAGCGGAATTCAAGCAGGTCGCGTTGCGCATCGGGGCTGTTAGCCAGTACGCCTTGCAAGGGGTCGCGAAAACTAGCACCGACACTTTCCGATACGTAAGTACCACCACCGTGTTGGGTGTGCAGCAAACCGACGGTAACCAGTGAGCGAATGGCTTCGCGCAACGACGGGCGAGACACCCCAAAACGCTCGGCTAATTCACGTTCGGCGGGCAAGCGCTGGCCGCGCACCCATGCCCCTTCCATAATTAGACCTTTGATTTTTTCGGCAATTTCATCCGATAAGCGTATTCGTTTCATAGCAGCATTATTAATTTTTTTAGTAAATCAGCAGCCGAGACGCTAGGCCCCGCCCTGCGGTTTAACCACTTTAGTGCCGTAGCGCTTCATTCGGACGCCTCCTTGATCCGTTTATGAAGCCAGCAGGGTAAATGGTATGACCAATTATAAAGCGCTTTAGGACGTATCACCATATTTCCCTCGCTAGACTAAGGGAAATACCCATACGGTATCTAGCTTTAGCACTAGCAAGGGTTTTCCCTGAAGCCACCTAAAAAAGGGATAAAAACCCTGTTTTTAATGTGGGTTTACCCTTAAATATATGAAATCACTAGATTCATATATTGGTTTTTTCGTATACCGCACTAATGCAGTTTGGCTACATTACATATATAGCAATGTTAATAATATATCTAAACGTTAAATCGGAGACGTACTCATGGGGTCGAATCAACACGTCGCACCCGTCGACGAAGTGCTTCCAGTAGGCAAGCTTGGCCTACTCGGCCTGCAACACGTACTGGTTATGTATGCGGGCGCGGTGGCCGTTCCATTGATTGTGGGACGCGCCCTTAACTTAAGTTCGGCAGAGGTTTCACTACTTATCGCTGCCGACTTATTCATTTGCGGAATTGTAACCATCATCCAATCATTCGGTGCCACCCAATGGTTCGGTATTCGTTTACCGGTCATGATGGGCGTTACCTTTGCGGCGGTAGGTCCCATGGTGTCCATGGCCACCTCGAATCCCGGTCACGAAGGGGCGCAATTACTGTTCGGTACCATCATTGGGGCGGGGATTATTACGGTTATTATCGCCCCCATGGTTAGTCGCATGCTGCGCTTTTTCCCACCGGTGGTTACTGGCACTATCATTGCCATGATTGGGATCACATTGATGCGCGTGGGCATTAATTGGATTTTTGGTAACCCAGTCGGCCCAACCGCTCCAACATTGGTTGACCCTGCCCATGCCGAGTGGCTACAAACCATGCGTAATGCTACCGGTGCCGAAGCTGGCTTACCGCCACCTCCTGCAAACTTGAACATTGCGCCGTCTGTGCCGAACCCGCGTTACGCGGCTTTACCGGGCTTGGGTATCGCCACCATTGTGCTGGTATCGATCTTGCTAATCGCTAAATTCTGCAAAGGTTTCTTGGCCAACGTGGCCGTATTGCTGGGCATTATTATCGGTGCCATTATTGCCACCTCGATGGGCATGATGACCTTCGAGAAAGTGGCTGCCGCCCGTTGGGTAGATGTCGTATTACCATTCCACTTCGGTATGCCCAAGTTCAGCATCTTACATATTGCCACCATGACGCTGGTGATGATTGTGGTGCTAATTGAATCTACCGGTATGTTCTTGGCGCTTAGCGACATGACCGGTAAGCGTATTACCCAGCGTGAATTGGCTGCTGGTTTACGCGTGGACGGTTTAGGTACGATTCTAGGTGGTATTTTCAATACCTTCCCGTACTCCAGCTTCTCGCAGAACGTGGGTTTGGTTGCTGTAACCGGTATTCGTAGCCGCTTTGTGTGTGTAGCCGCCGGTATTATTCTGGTGGTTTTAGGCTTGTTGCCAAAAATGGCCGCATTGGTTGAATCCTTGCCAACCGTTGTACTGGGTGGTGCAGGTATCGTCATGTTCGGTATGGTTACCGCTACCGGTATCCGTATTCTGGGTCAAGTGAACTACACCAGCAACCGTCATAATGCCATGATCGTGGCCGTATCGATTGGTGTGGGTATGATCCCGCTGGTGGCCCCCCACTACAAACAGTGGATGCCCGAAGCCTTAGGTCCGCTAATTGAGTCTGGTATTTTGCTGACATCGATTGCAGCCGTGGTATTAAACCTGTTCTTTAACGGCCCAACTAAAGATGCGGATTTAGAAGCCTCGTTAGAGCACGCAGAAAAGCCGCAAAACCTGCCTGAGCAAACTGCCTAAATAGCCCTTGGCTCACTAACAAAAAGCCCGTCATCATTAACGATGACGGGCTTTTCTCATGGAATTTAACGACGAAACACTGTACTCCATTAAGACGTAGTAGCAGCGTGCTAGCCGTTTATTGCACAGGCAGATGCCCCTCGCTTAATACAGTGTTGGCAGCATGTTCGAAGGCAGACTTAGCTGCAGCGGCTAAGCGTGAACCGGTACTAACGCGTTGCACCCCTACACTAGCCAATTCAGCCACGGTTAAACCGTTCTGCCACAGCAAAACGTTAATGGGTGCAGGTGCCACGGCCTCGACGGTGCGGGCAATATCATCCAGCTGACGTAAACCGGGTGCATACACCACATCGGCACCGGCACGCACAAAGGCTTGTAGACGCTTAATGGCTTCATCCACCGTAGTGTCGCCAGTTAATAAGCCCTCACATCGGGCCACCAACATAAAGTCGTCACCACCGTATTTCAAGGCAGCTTCTTTAGCCACTTCCACACGCTGCACCGCTTTATCGAATTCGTATAGGCCGTTACCCAAACGGTCTTCAATAGAAAAAGCGGCCACGCCGGTTTGTTCTACCAATTCAATGTTGCGGTGTAGCTGGTCGTCGGTGGTGGCAAAGCCTGATTCGAAGTCGGCGTTAACCGGTAAGGTAGTGGCTTGCACCAGTTCGGCTAAGTGCGCTAGGGCTTCATCTAGGGTGATTTCATAATCTTCTTTAGCCAATGTCCAGGCAAAACCAGCACTGGTACTGCCTACCGCTTTAGCGCCTTGGCGCTCGAGGTAGCGCAAACTGCCTAAATCCCAAGGATTAGGCAGTACCAATACATCAGACTGCTGATGTAGCTGGCGAAATTGCTGGCGTTTTGCGGCTTTGGTTATGCTCATGGTTGTCTCCTGTTTATCAGCTTATTTGAGGTGTGCAGCGTCAGCATAAGGATGCTACGGGGTCGCTGAGCAAACTATTTTAAGTATCAAGCGTTGCGCGCGTAAATGCCTCGATAGAATCCAGCATGGTATCTGACGAAGCGGCGGCGGCTTCTTCATTGCCTTGTGCAATGCAATGCGCTAAGTCTGCGTGTTGACGTGCAATAAAAGGAAGATCGTCGGTGTGTAGGTAGTTATGGTAGAAGAAGCGGCGTGATAGCCCTTGCATTAAGCGCATTGCGCCTTCAGCAAACTCGTTACGTGCCGCCTTTAAGCACAGCTCGTTAAATTCTTTGTCGCTACGCATAAAACGGGCACTGTCACATTGATCAGCCTCTTCAGTAAACTCTTGCGCTAAGCGGGCAAACTGCGCACGCTCCATAGCATTAGCGCGGCGTGCAGCCGAGCGGCAGATTAAACGTTCCACTTCGCGACGTGTTTCAATTAACTTTAATTGCTGCTGCACATCCATTTCCGCAACCAAAATGCCGCGTTGAGGCAACACAGTGATCAGATTTTCACGTGCCAAACGTTGAATGGCTTCACGAATAGGGGTGCGGCCAATTTGCGTCATTTCGCTAAGCGCTTGCTCAGAAACGACCATACCAGGCGCTAACTCCATGGTGACAATGGCCTCTTCCAGCTGTTGATACGCCTGTTCGCGTAAGCTGGTCTTCTTCTCGATACTCGCCAATACCTTTTTATTCGGTTGCATTAGATCCTCTTTTTATTATTTCAAAACCACGCATGTCAGTTGCGGAGCCCTGAAACTCAAGGGCCTAGCCACAGTATATCGTTGTATTAAACAAAAAATTGATACGCTACATGCGAACTCATTATTGCCAAATCTTCAACACATCAGTAATATATCAGTCATATACTACTATAAAAGTGGAGACGATATGGACTTTACTGTGTCTGGAGACACGGCTCCGGATTTAGTGTTACTACATGGCATTCAAGGTACTCGTGCAGGCTGGTCAGCCATTGCTAAGGATTTAACCAGCGATTTCCGCTGCATCCTGCCGAACTTTGAAGGTCGTGGAAAGCGCAAAAACAACTTTACCTCTGCCGGCTTAAGCCTTGAGCGTTACGCCAGCGAGTTGGACTCGCTTGTGCAGACCAATGTCCAACCCGGTTATGTATTGATTGGCTGGAGTCTGGGTGTATCAGTCATTTTGGAATACTTGAAACATTACGAGCACGAGCACATCGGCGGCATAGTGTTGGTTTCTGGTAGCCCGGCCTTAAACGAGTGTCGCTGGTTTCACCACAGCGATCCGGCTGAATTGGAGGCTGAAATTTTAGAACGCGAGCAGCGTTTGCAACTTAGCGAAGCCGCTCACCCTGCAGCGGTGGCCACTTTATGGTCGAGTATTAAAAACGTAAATCACGAAGACGTGCTGGCAAACATCAAGCTGCCTTGTTTGGTGATTCATGGCGAAGATGACGAAGACTGCCCTATCGAGCATGGTCGTCGTCTGGGTTCTCAGATCCCGCAAGCCAAGCTGGTTGAAGTCGCTGGCGCAGGTCATTCGGTTTTACGTTCCCACCCTGAACTCGTTAGCCAACAGATACGCGAGTTCGTTCAACACCTATAAGATGATGAGACTAACCATGGAATTAAAGGACGATGTATTTTTCTGTGCGCCGCCCAGAACCCTGATGGGAATTGGGGTAAGACGTCGTTTGGCGCCGTTAATGGCACACTTGGGCTACCGCAAGGGCGTGCTGGTGACGGACACTTTTTTTAGCCAACAATCGCCCTGGGTGAAAGAGTATATCGAGCTGGCCTCGGCCGCCGGTATTGAAACCATTGTGTACGACAAAGGCCATGCCGACCCCACCACCACCTTGTGTGATGAGGCGACGCAAGAGTTGATGCCACAAGTCGACGGCGTGGATCACATTGTGGCCTTAGGTGGCGGCAGTAATATTGACTTGGCTAAAGCCTTGTGTGTCACCCTGAAAAGCGGCAAATCCGTTCGCGATTTTGTGAAAGAGGCGACGCGCCCCTTTGATGCGCTCGATTTAATCGCCATTCCCACCACCGCCGGTACAGGCTCTGAAGCCACACCGGGTGCCATTTTGGTGGATACCGAAAATGCCACCAAAGTAGCAGTAATGGATAATGCCTTGCGCCCGAAAATCGCAGTGGTGGATGCCGAATACACCTTTAACTGTCCGAAACGCGTCACTGGTGATGCCGGCATTGATGCCCTAACCCATGCGATTGAGTCTTATGTTACGGAAGACTCCTTCACCTTTGGTCGCGGCACCGATCCCGACCCCGGTTACAGCGGACGCCACCACCTAAGCAAGGTATTTGCTCGCGAATCCATTGCATTATGTGGCCAATATTTGGAAGCGGTATATACCGATGGTTCCAATAAAGAAGCACGCCAAGGTATGGCTTATGCCAGTTACTACGCTGCGCTGTCTTACGGCAGTTCAGGTTTGAATGCGGGCCACGGCACCGCTTACGCCGTTGCCGGCCTAACCCACGAGAGTCACGGCAGTACCAACGCTGTGATGCTCCCCTACGTACTGGATGCCCTCGTGGAAACACGCGCCCCCGAGTTGGCTGAGGCTGCCACGCTACTGGGCGTTGAAGGCACCCAAGAGGAAAAAGTACGTGGTTTGTCGAAACGGGTGCGCGATATCGTTGAGCACCTTGATATTCCGAGCAACCTTGCCGACTTTGGCGTCCGGGAAGATCAGCTCGATACCTTACTTAAAGACGCCATTGAAGTTAAACGCCTATTCGATGCGTTTCCTGTTAACAACAGACACGAGGCCTATAAGCAGATTATTCACAACGCTTATCACGGCCGTCTGATCTCTGACCCAAACTGACCACAAATCAGCCTATAGAGACCGTTAACAGCTAAACCTACGCCTTGTTCGCAGGGCGTGCACCCAAAGGATTGGGGTTTGCCCCCATTTTTTTTATCGACATACATCTTATATATTAGATGCATACTACCAGCATGAGGAGTTACTGTCATGGCTATGGAAAGAAGACCGATGTCCGAAAGACAGCGGAAATTTAGAGAAAACTACAAAGCAAATATCAGCCCCGCTTATAACGGGTTATTGCACGTTATCGTCATGTACGCCGTGGGTATCAGCGCACTCGTGTACTGCTTTAGACAGTTGGAAGGCGTTACTTGGGAATGGCTGTTGGCAATTCCCGTGTTCTTAGCGGGTAATTTGGTCGAGTGGTTTATGCACGCTAAGGTGATGCACCGCCGTATCAACGTGTTTGGTTTACGTCAGATTTACGAGCGCCACACACGTGAGCACCACCAATATTTTACTGATAACGAATACACCATTGATTCAACACGTGAGTTCCGAATCGTGTTCTTCCCATGGCGCGTACTGATCACACTGGCCGCAGTGGGGATCCCACTGGGATATGTCACCAGCTTAATCTTCAATACGAACGCTGGCTACATCGTGTTCATGGTAATGGTGTTCAATTACCTCATGTACGAGACCTTCCATTACTGCTGTCACGTGCCAGAGAACTGGTTTGTACGTAATATGCCATTGATCAACACTATTCGTCGTCATCATACCGCTCACCACAACCAAGGCATCATGATGAAGTACAACATGAACCTGACTGTGCCCTTTGCTGACTGGTTGTTGGGTACCTCGGATTTGAAACGTGGTTTGTTTGGTCACCTGTTCAATGGTTATAACGAAAAGCACATCAAGCCTGAACTGAAGCCTATTATCGCTAAGTTCCAAACGGATGACTCGTCGGTCACCTTGGATGGTCCAGTGTTGACCCCTGAAGAAGAACGTGTGATTAACTCTCAAGGTCAACCACAGTCTTAAGTAGTACCGCTTTTTGGTTGCTATCAGGGTCGGGATAGCAGCCAGTTAATTGGGCAAACCGACCCACCCTGTTACTTTTCTTTTATCTGTTATATCGCCTATTATCTACATCCTTTAAACCTATAAGATCTTCACTACAGATTTTTAATACGGCTATACCTCAACAAAAATAGCTCGTTTCGGAGACAAATTCATGAAGAAGAATCGCTTATCTAAGCTCGTGGGCGCGCTTGCCTTGAGCGTGGCTTCGGTGGGTCTGGCCCAGGCCTCCCCCGCAGAAACCGCTTGCCCTGAAGTGGGTTCATGTAAGTTCAAAATGGCCACTGGTTGGGCTTCTGAGCCATTAATGGACGTGGGGGCTAAAGCCTTTGCCGACCGTGTTAACGAGTTGTCTGGCGGTCGTATTCAAATTCAAGTGTTCCCCGGTGGTGCCTTAGGCAACGCCGTTAAAATCAGTGAAACCGTGCGTAACGGTATCGCCGACATGGGCCATATGTGGATGGGTTGGGACTGGGGCCGTGACACAACCACCGTCTTGTTTGGTGGTTACGCTGGTAGCCCTGACACCGAGCGCATGCTGCATTGGTTGTATGCAGACGGCGGTATTGAGTTACAACGTGAGTTCCGCGAAGAAAAATTTGGCGTAATCTCTATGCCCTTGTTCATTCGCCCTGCCGAAGTATTCTTACACTCCAACAAACCCGTTCGTACGCTGGAAGACATGAAAGGTCTGAAACTACGTACAGCCGGTGCCTGGATTGAGATGTCAGCACAACTGGGCGCAGCCCCCGTAATGATGCCCGGCGGTGATGTGTACCCAGCGCTAGAGCGCGGCGTAATTGACGCGACCGAGTGGGGTACACCATGGGAAAACATCGCCCCTGGTTTTGCTGAGGTCACCAAATATGTGATTGTTCCAGGTGTGCACCAACCCACTGCCCCCTACGAGTTGGTAATTAACAAACGCGTGTGGGACAAGCTGAAGCCTGCAGATCACCGCCTACTAGAAAAAGTGGCCCAACTGGTTACCTTCGAAGCCTACGTGAAGATTGGTAACGAAGATACCAAAGCATTGGAGCATTACCGCAAACTCGGCAACGAAATCATTGAGCTCGAGCCTGAAGTTCAATACGCTGCACGCCGTGCTGCGAGCGAATGGGCACAAAAACAAGCTGCTGATAATGACTGGTTCAAACGTGTGCTTGACCATCAAACTCAGTTCCGCGAGCGTTGGGCCGGTGCTGAACGCTACCGCGACACCTTAGTTGAGCCCGGGCAGCTTCAATAAGGCTACTTGAAACGCTTGTACCCTTAAACACGATGCAAGTGCAAAGCTTGCATCGTGTTATGCAACAGGAATCATCTTCATGCACACGATCATTCGCTTGATTGAACGTCTAACAGGCGCGACCGGTATTATCGCCGCTTTGCTGCTTATACCTCTTATTGTTGCGACCTGCTACGAGGTATTCGCACGCTATGTACTACATGCCCCCACCGTGTGGGCCTTTGAAATTGGCTACATGGTAATGGGCGCACACTTTATGCTTGGCGCCGCTTATACCCTACGAGAAGGTCAGCACGTACAGGTTGACCTGATCTCAAATTCATTGCGCGAACGCAGTCGCGCTATGGTTACCGCTTTCTTCTATATTTTGCTGTTGCCTTTTCTGGCCTGGCTTAGCTGGGGCCTTTGGGAATACGCCTACTATGCATGGGACATCAACGAAACCTCTGGTCAATCCTCGTGGAACCCCCGAGTGTGGCCATATCGTGCGGTGTTCGTGATCAGCTTCATTTTGCTGACCTTGCAAGTTCTCGCTGAAGCGCTCAAAGCGCTGCTCGTTATATTCCCACAATCCTCAAAGGCAGCATAATCTATGGAACTCTTAGCATTAGCCATGTTCCCGGCCTTGCTGATACTGATCTTTATCGGCTTGCCGGTTGCCTTTGCCTTAATGCTTACAGGCATCGGCTTTGGTTTCTTTACCTTCGGAACCAACCTTGTTCATTTATTAACCGATAAGGTTAAC
>DATGRU010000217.1:0-8281 GCA_035303295.1 Paenalcaligenes sp. | reverse complement strand
AGGCTGCTATTGACCTAGCCGGCTTGGTGAAAAGCGTTACCCTGATCGAGTTTGGCGAGCAATTACGTGCCGATGAGGTATTGCAGCGCAAACTGCATAGCTTGCCAAACGTGAAAGTCATTACCGAAGCCCAAACTACGGAAGTGCTGGGTGATGGTAGCAAAGTAACCGGCCTGCGTTACACCGATCGTCAGTCGGGTGACAGTCACGATATCAATCTGGATGGTATTTTTGTACAGATTGGTTTGGTGCCCAACACCGAGTGGTTGAAAGGTAGCATCGATTTAAGCCAGTACGGTGAAATCGAGATCAATGATCGCGCACAAACATCGGTACCCGGTGTCTTTGCCGCAGGTGACGCAACCACTGTGCCTTATAAGCAGATTGTGATTGCCGCAGGGCAGGGTGCAACCGCAGCTCTAAGCGCTTTCGATCACTTGATTCGTAGTTCTGTGCAGGAAGAAGAAACAGCCGCAGCGTAAGTTGTAACGCGGGTGCTTTTACTCCCTGACAGCCCCCTAACCCCTACAGTCACCTGAGCCTGTAGGGGTTTTTTTATCTGGCGAATAGTAGGCTGCTAGTGTTCTTGTAGGGTTGGCGGCAACCATTCGCCACCTAAAATGGTCTCGCAGCATTGCAGCCACGCTCGCGCTGCCAACGATAAATAGTTGCTGCTCCATATATGGGCCACTTCCCATTGCAAATCGGGCTCAACAACTTGTGCGACCTGCGCCGGTGGATGATGTAGGCGTGATAAAAAAGGTTCGGGCAATAGCGCCACGCCTAAGCCTGACATGGCCATAGAAACCACCCAGTCCCATTGACTACTTTGCGCTACGACCTGCGGTTCAATGCCTTTGGCTGAAAAGCTCTGACGTAGCAAGCGGGTGAGCCCAAAGTCGTCATTTAAAAAGATAAGTGGCAAGTGTGCTAAATCGCTAACACGAATTTTCTCTTGATGTGCTTTAAAGGCGTGTTCCGACGACGCCAGTGCCCATACGGTGTGCGAGACTACGGTGCGCGTTTGTATGCCCAATTCCGAGGCAACGGGCAAAATACTGAAGCCCATTTCAAGCTCACCCGACGCAACCTGTTGTTCAACGGCAGGCCCGGGAAGCTCGCGTATATGCAGTTGAATACCGGGGTAAGAGCGCGAAAAGTGCTGTAGAACCTCGGTAAACAGCAAGTTAATCATGGGTGGAATGCCTAAACGCAGCACGCCCTGTTGTAGTGATTGTGTAGCGCGCACCTCGTCGTGCAGTCGCTCGATGTGCTGCAGGGTTTCAATGCCGCGTTCAAACACGACACGACCCGTATCGCTAAGTTGAAAACGGCCGGGCTCCCGAATAATCAGTTGCTCGCCAAAATCACTTTCCAATTGATTCACCATCTTGCTAACGGTGGATTGGGTTACGCCCAGCTGTTTGGCGGCTTTGGTAAAACTTTGCTGCTTCACGGTTTCAATAAAGTATTGCAGGGCTCGTAAGTTCATCTTGTGGCCTTGTTTTGATCATTCGTTTTATGACTTGGTTTTAATCATTTTATTCATAATGTCGATGATATGCTGCAATAAAGCATGATAATAAGGAGTGTGACGTGTATACAGAACGTATCCGCATGGCTTCGTTGCGAAGCAAAGTAACCACAGCTGAGCAAGCCGTGGGTTTATTAAGTGATGGTATGACCGTTGGCATGAGTGGTTTCACTCGCGCCGGTGATAGTAAAGCCATGCCTGTTGCGATGGCGGCACGTGCGACCAGCCAACCTTTTCAAATCACCTTGCTGACCGGCGCTTCGCTTGGTAATGACAGTGATGCAATGATGGCTTCCGCTGGCCTAATTAAACGCCGTTCGCCGTTTCAGGTTGATACGGTTATGCGCAAGAAGATCAATGAAGGCGAGATCATGTTCTGTGACGCGCACCTGTCTCAGCCTGCTGAAACCCTACGGGCGCAAACAGGTCGACCCATCGATGTAGCCATTATCGAGGCAGTGGCCATTACGGAAACTGGCGCGATTATTCCAACGACCTCGGTAGGCAACTCGGCCAGCTTTGTTGCCCAAGCTAAACAGGTGATTGTGGAAATTAACCTTAGTATGCCGTTGGCTTTGGAAGGGCTGCACGATATTTACCTACCCGAGGCACGTCCGGGACGCCAACCCATTGCCTTAACGGATGTAGATCAACGCATTGGTGAAACGGCCATTCAGGTAGAGCCCGAGCGTATCGCAGCCATTGTGATTACCGATACGCCCGATAGTCCGTCCAGTGCGTTGCCCCCTGATGACGAAACACACGCTATTGCGGCGCACGTGGTACGTTTCTTGCAAGGCGAGGTTGATGCGGGTCGCCTAAGCCACGCCTTATTACCGTTGCAAGTGGGTATTGGCACCATTGCTAATGCCGTTACCTATGGTTTGGCACAATCCGACTTTAAAGACCTGACCATGTATTCGGAAGTGTTGCAAGATAGCGCGGTCAGCTTATTAGACTCAGGTCATTTGCGTTTTGCTTCGGCTTCCTCAGTTACCTTATCGGCCCCGGTGATGCAGCAGTTCTTGCAAAACCTAGATCGTTATCGTGACCGTGTCGTGTTGCGCCCTCAAGAAATTAGTAACCACCCTGAAATCGTACGTCGTTTAGGCATTATTGCGATTAATGCAGCGCTAGAGTTTGATATTTACGGTAACGTGAACTCAACGCATGTGGGCGGTACGCACATGATGAATGGTATTGGTGGCTCTGGTGATTTTGCCCGCAATGCTCACTTATCCATTTTCGTCACAAAATCCTTAGCAAAAGGAGGCGATATTAGCCGCGTTGTGCCGATGGTTTCGCACGTGGATCACTGCGAGCATGATGTGGATGTGCTCGTTACTGAATGTGGTCTGGCCGATCTACGAGGCTTAGCGCCTAGAGAGCGAGCCGAACGTATTATCGCTAATTGTGTGCACCCCGATTATCAAGAACGTATGGCTGATTATTTCCAGCGTGCCTGCCAGCGTGGCGGTCACACACCGCATCTGCTAGAGGAAGCCTTCTCATGGCATAACCAAGTTCGTGAACACGGTACGATGCGTGAACAGGTAGAAGCGGCATTGTAGAAATGTAGCTCAAGTAGTGGTAAAAAACCGGCGTATTCACGTCGGTTTTTTTGTTTCTCGCCTAAGTTCTGGTTTGCGCCAGAGTAATATAGGCGTATTATTTTTTTGGGGCTGAGGTTTGTATCGTGCTTGAGAGCATTGGCGTTGTAAATTTAGGCACGTATGTTATTGGCGCCTTCTTAATTATCATTTTGCCGGGGCCTAACTCCTTGTATGTCTTAGCGACAGCAGCTTCGCAAGGTGTGAAAGAGGGCTATAAAGCGGCTAGCGGTATTTTATTGGGCGATACGGTACTGCTCGTGCTGACTGCGGCGGGCGCGGCGTCGGTTCTAAATGCGTTGCCGATGCTCTTTTATACTGTTAGGGTGATAGGCGCTTGCTATTTAGCCTATCTGGGGGCGCGTATATTGTGGGCAGTTATTAAGCCCGCTTCACCGTCACAGCATCAGCAGTTAAGTACAGCGAAGCAGCCTTATGAAAGTCGTTTTCTGAAGGCATTAATGCTCAGCTTACTCAACCCTAAAGCCATTCTGTTCCTGTTGTCATTTCTGGTACAGTTTGTCGACCCAAGCAAAGGCCACCCATGGCTGGCGTTTTTAGTATTAGGTGGCTTTTTACAGCTGTTCAGCGTGTTGTATTTAACAACGCTGATCTTTGGCGGAGCACACTTAGCTGAAGGTTTTCGTCGGCGTCCGCGTCTTACAACGGCAGCCAGTTCCGCTGTAGGTATCTTGTTTTTGGGCTTTGCCGCCAGAATGGCATTTGATCGTTAGCCTGTTTTTAATGGTTAACCCTTTTGCAAATGAAATTTTGTATCGTTAAGGACATTCGTTTATGAGTCACCCTATCCGCATTGGTATTGTCGGTTATGGCAATTTGGGCCGCGGCGTCGAGTTGGCGCTAGGGCAAAATCACGATATGAGCTTAGTGGGTGTATTCACCCGCCGTGAACCCGACACAGTTAAGCTCGTCAATGCAGACGTACCAGTCTATAAGTTGGCGGATATTGAAAGCTTCAAAGATAAAATTGATGTGCTCATTCTGTGTGGCGGTTCTAAAGAAGACCTGCCAAAACAGGGGCCCGAACTAGCCCGCTGGTTTAATACTATCGATAGCTTTGATACCCACGCAAAAATCCCTGATTATTACGAGGCAGTGGATGCCGTTGCACGTCCAGCTAATAAAACTTCGATCATTGCCGTGGGTTGGGATCCAGGTTTATTCTCATTAAATCGTCTTGCGGGTGAAGTGGTCTTGCCCGAAGGTGATACCTATACGTTCTGGGGTAAAGGCCTAAGTCAGGGGCACTCCGATGCAGTACGCCGCGTAGCGGGTGTTAAAGCGGGTGTGCAATATACCTTACCGGTACAAGAAGCCATGGACCGCGTTCGTCGTGGCGAATCACCGCAGCTTAGCACCCGTGAAAAACACCGTCGTGAATGTTATGTGGTGTTAGAAGAAGGCGCAGATGAAGCAACCGTGCGCAATGCTATCGTTACCATGCCTGATTACTTCGCTGATTACGACACGACGGTGCATTTTGTAAGTGAAGCCGAGCTGAAAGCAGAACATTCCAGCATGCCTCATGGTGGTTTTGTGATTCGCAGTGGCCGCTCGGGCGCGGGTACTAAGCAGGTTGTTGAGTATTCCTTAACCTTAGACAGTAACCCCGAGTTCACGTCTAGCGTTTTAGTAGCGTATGCGCGTGCTGCATATCGTCTGAATGCGAAGGGGCGTTACGGTGCTAAAACCGTTTTTGATATCGCGCCTGGCTTGCTATCCCCTAAATCAGCGGCCGAGTTACGCAAAGAGCTGCTGTAAACCTATCGCTATAAAGCCGGGGCGGCGTGTAACGCTGCTCCGGCCCATCACCGCTTCTAGTAGTCAGTTATAGTGCTAGACTAATGCACATACGTTTGTTCTTCTAAGCGTCTACTACGTTTAATCCATCGCAAGGTTAGCAACACGGCGGTGATGCTGAGGCCGCACACTAAGCCAATCCAAATGCCTACCCCGCCCATGTTCAAGCCGAATGCAAACAGGGCGCCAATCGGCATACCGATCACCCAATAACCAATTAATGCTAACAACATGGGCGTACGCGTGTCATAGAGGCCGCGCAGCATCCCAGCCGCTACCGCTTGTGCTCCATCGGTTAACTGGAAAAGAGCAGCCAAAAAGATAAATTGTGTGGCAATGACCACCACCATCTGGTTTTCTGGTGCGTTAATATCGATAAAAAAGTGGATTAACCATTCGGGCGCTCCCCACATCAGGATAGCAGCGACACCCATGCACCCGACGCCCAAAGCGTAGGATACCCAACCAGCCCGTGTGGCTCCGATAGGGTTTGCGCGACCAACCGCTAAGCCGACTCGAATGGTGGCAACTTGGCCAAAGCCCAAGGGGAACATGTAGGAAATACTACAAAGCTGAATCGCAATAGCGTGGGCCGCTAAGGAAGCTTCGCCGATAAGGCCCATCATGATGACCGCAGCGTAAAAAACTAAGGTTTCCAGTGTAAAGGTGATGGCAATAGGGATACCCAAGCGTAATAGGGCGAGCAGCTTGCTCCACCGTAAATGCCACCATTGCGTAAAAATGGCATAGTGGCGAAAGCTGGGGTTAAGACGAATAACTGTAATCATGCCTGCTAGCATCGCCACGCTAGAAATGGTGCTGGAAATACCAGCCCCCTGAATGCCTAAAGCGGGAAAACCGAAGTTGCCGAATACCAATACCCAACCTAAAAAAGCGTTCAGTACAATTGCGCTGGTGGCAACTATTAGGGCCCAAACGGGTTGTTCAAGAGTGGCCAATAACGAGCGCAAAATGATATAGCCCAGATAGGGCAGCAGAGCCCACTGCAGGCTTCGCATATACAGCATGGCATGCTCTACCGTATCTGGGTTTTGTCCCAATGCCAGCAATAGCGTGTCGGCATTCCAAAGTAGTATCCAAAAGGGAATGCAAATTAGCACTGCGGTTAAAAAGCCGTGGCGTAAGATCTCTTGCACGGCCTGAGCATCGTCGCGTTGTTTGCCCAGCGTAGTTGCAAGCATGGGTATGGTGGCTGAAACCAGCCCCAAACTAAAGATCATGCAGGCTTGGTACAAGCTGCCCGCTAAGGATCCAGCAGCTAAATCATTTTTACCCAACCATCCCATATAAATGACGTTGGTGGTTAGCAGGGCGATCTGTGCCAGATTAGTCAGAATTAAAGGCGAGCCTAAGCGCAGTGACGCTTTGACCTCGTCAAGCCATAATTGAGCGGATGGGTGGGATAGCATAGGCGCTTAAAACCGACTATTCAGGACAATAAAGTGCCTGTATTTCACTTTTAACCATAGTACACTTTGACGCATGGTCAGACGCCAACGATACGCCTCTCTGGTATGTGTGCACTATATAACAGCTTGTGTGCTGTTATTCAGTGTATTGTTGCGTGCCACCATACCTGTAGGGTTTATGCCGACAAGTTCGGCAAAATCCGGCTTTCTTTCCGGCTTATCACTTTGTGCTACCGGTTTGTCAGCGCAAGCCATACAGTTTTTCCAGCTACATTCCGACTCAGACTCGCATGATGCCCACGCCACTCTAGACTGTGCCTTTGCATCGGTTCTGACTAAGCCTGCCGTGCTTGGCCATCAGAATCTAGCGATTAAGTGGGTGTTAGGTGCATCGTGGCAGCTGCATTATGCATTCTTTGTTTTTCCGTGGCAGCAAGGACATTACGGCCCGCCATTGGGGGCTCGTGCTCCACCACGCTAAGGTGAGCTTCATTCATTTTAGTACTTGCCCTTGCGCCCGCGGCAGTGGGTGTCGCACTGTGCCGTTTAATCGGCCGATCAATTATTGATACGAAAAAGGAAAAACATGAAAAAACATTTTTTAGCATTAAGTGTGCTGGCCGCTTTTGCGCTACCGACTACAGTTTGGGCTCATGGCGATGGGCATCACCACCATCACCACGATCATGGTGAACATCATCAAGTCGATTACTCAGCTGATTTTGCTGCCGCACAAGTCGCGACAACGATTGAGCTAAGTCAGTGCTGGATTCGCAATATTCCTACTCCTTCACCCTCGGCGGGATACTTTGTGGTCGACAATAAAGGGGAGCACGATATTAATCTATTGGCCGCTGCGTCCGAGCAATACCATGACATCATGCTGCATCAAACTGTAGATGAAGACGGTATGGCAAAAATGAAAATGGCCGATGAAATCGTGATTCCCGCCGGACAAAGCCTGCACTTCAAGCCCGGTGGTTATCATGCCATGCTTGAGCAGCCCGCCAGTGCAGTAACAGTGGGCGATCAGGTCGAGTTAACTCTGCTGTTTAACGATCAACAAAAAGTCATCGCACAATGCGAGGTAAAAGCGCCGGGCGCTCGCTCTTTTGAAGATTAAGTAGGCAAGCCAGCGGAATTCGTCTTCACTCGATTTTAGACGAGCCGCTGGCTTTAGCTAATACGCTCAACAACCCTTGTATGGTTTGTCGCCGTACAAGGGTTTTATTTATTAGATCGGGCTTGGTTCCGGTCGGTAGCGGCCAAGAAGCGCAGCAGGCTTTGATTAAAGGCGTTGGGATTGGCTAAATTCATCCCATGGGCTGCCTGAGAGATCGTAATCTCGTAAGCGTGGGGAAGCTGTTTCTTTAATGTTTCGATGCTGCGTTTATAGCGTTCCGGACTGTGCTGGCCGCTAATTAACAATGCAGGGCATGACAGTGCTAATTGCTTAATGTCTAAACGTAGGTCTGCTGAGTCTTGGACTTGCTTTCGCAGGGTGGGAGCGTTATCGCGAACCATGGTTTTGAACCAACTGACCATTTGCCGCCAAGTTGAGGGGCCATTAACGGTGTCTATAAATAATGCTAAGGCTTCGTCGGTGTGGCCTTGTTCTAATTGTGTTAACACCTGATTGAAAAGTGTGGGCTCAGTACGGTCTACTGAGTAGAAATAGCCGGGGTCGGCGAGCATCAGGGAGCGTAAATCAAGAGGGTGTGTCAACGCCATTTGCAGTGCAACTTGTGCACCACGTGAGTGCCCAAGTAGGTGGTATGGTTCACCGTCTAATAAGGTGTTGAGTAGGTTCTGCAAACGCTCGGCTTGCACTGGGGTTTTGAAATTGTGTAAATCCAGCGCAGGCCAGTAACCCGGCAAGCTTGGCA
>DATGRU010000216.1:0-18230 GCA_035303295.1 Paenalcaligenes sp. | reverse complement strand
TTCGCCAAATCGCCCATCTGTATGGGAAATGCCTGTTAAGTCGTGGGTTAATGCCACCAGTGATGGAGATCAACAGTGGAAAGCAGGCCGCGTACAAATTAGCGGCATAGCGTTTGGTGGTATGACGGCGGCTAAAGAGGTTGAGGTATCGGTGGATGGCGGTAAAAACTGGGAAAAAGCGACATTTGTAGGCCCCGATCTTGGGCCGTTCGCGTGGCGCCAGTTTGTGCTGGCGACTGAGCTTGAGCCGGGTGAGTACGAGTTGGTCAGTCGTGCTACAAACGAGAAGGGCGATACACAGCCTGAAGAGCGTGATACAAATAACCGCGGTTATTTAAATAATAGCTGGCGTGATCACATGCTGAAAGTTACGGTAGTGTAATTGATCAATTAGCAGTCGCTGAACAGGCTAGCCGTTCGCGGCTAGACCTGTTTTGTTTTTTTAGGAGTGTAAATGGTGGTAAAACGCTTTTTTGGGCTCGTGGTGGCGAGTACGTTGGTCATGGCTGCACCGCAGGCGCTAGCTGTCGATGAGGCCGTGCTTGAGCAGGGTAAGATGTTATTTACGACCGAGGCCAAGCCCATGCACTGTGCTATTTGTCATGCTTTGGAAGATGCAGGGGCGACCGGTAGTATTGGTCCCAGTTTAGACGACTTGAAGCCGACTAAAGAGCAGATTCATAAGGTCATGATTGAAGGGATGGGGGCAATGCCTTCTTTCGAGGCCACGCTTAGCGAAGAAGAGCGTGATGCCATCGCCGAGTACGTGGTACATGCGGTAGGCCAGTAATAACTAATAGACCAACAAAAAAGCCAGCATACTATGCTGGCTTTTTTGTTGGAGTAAGGTGGTTTATGTCTTATGGCTCGAATGAGGTTATTCGATGAACTCCGCCACTTCTTCGTCTTTTTTGATGGGCTTAATCAGGTCTTCGCGCTTAATGCCCAACCACATCGACACTGCAGCGGCCACGAACACGGACGAATAAATACCAAACCAAATACCGATGGTTAAGGCCAGCGAGAAGTACTGAAGAGTGGGGCCGCCAAAGAAGAACATAGACAGCACCATCATTTGCGTCGAGCCGTGGGTAATCACGGTACGAGAAATAATCTGCGTGATGGAGAGGTTAATAACTTCATCCGTAGGCATACGTCGTTGCTTACGGAAGTTTTCACGAATACGATCCATAACTACCACCGACTCGTTAACCGAATAACCCAATACGGCTAACACACCGGCGAGTACCGACAGCGAGAACTCCCATTGAAATAGCGCAAAGAAGCCAAGAATAATGATGACGTCGTGTAAGTTAGCCAAGGCGCAAGAAACAGCCAGTTTCCATTCGAAGCGGAAGGCCAAATACACCATGATGCCAGCGACCACAAAGAGCAGGGCCATTAAACCGTTATGGACTAGCTCTTCACCGACCTGAGGGCCTACAAACTCCACGCGCCGCAGTTCGATGTCGCCACTGTAAGTGGACTGTAGGGCGCTTAGTACAGCGTTACTTTGGGCTGTGCTATCAATGTCTTCGCGTGTGGGTAAGCGAATCATGACGTCGCGAGACGTACCAAAGTTTTGTACCTGAAAGTCGGAGTAACCTAAACCGCTGATCGACTCCCTGACGCTTTCTAACGGTGCAGGAGTGTCGTAGTTAACTTCAATAACAGTACCGCCGGTAAACTCAATCGACAGATTAAAACCTTTGGTAGCGATAAAAAATACCGCGGCGACAAAGAAAAAGACACTAATCAGATTTAGCACCAACGCGTGGCGCATAAAGGGGATAGTGCGAGATATTCTAAAAAATTCCATAGTGCTACGCCTGTAGTGGGAAGAAGGAGCGATTAATGCTCCTGCAGAGGCTTATTTCTTGTTGTCTGGCTTCCAGACTTGTCCAATTGCGATGTGTTGTAAGCGACGCTTGCGGCCATACCAAAGGTTAACCATCGCGCGCACACCCACTACCGAGGTGAACATGGACGTTAGGATGCCAATACAATGCACCACAGCAAAGCCACGTACTGGGCCACTGCCGAACGCTAATAAGGCAATACCCACAATCAAACTGGTTAGGTTCGAGTCAAAAATGGTGGCCCAAGCGCGCTCGAAGCCCAAATTAATGGCTTGTTGCGGCGAGGCACCGTTACGTAATTCTTCACGTATACGCTCGTTAATCAGCACGTTGGCGTCAATTGCCATACCCAGTGTTAAGGCAATCGCGGCAATACCCGGCAAAGTAAGCGTGGCTTGTAACATCGACAGCACGGCTAATAGCAACAACACGTTAAAGCTTAGACCCAGCGTCGAGAACAAGCCGAACAGCTGGTAGTAAACAATAATGAAAATTGCAATGGCAATAAAGCCGTAGAGCGTCGAGTTAAAACCCTGTTGAATATTGGCGGCACCCAGACTTGGGCCAATGGTACGCTCTTCGATAATGCTCATGGGGGCGGCTAATGAACCTGCACGTAACAACAGAGCAATATCGGCGGCTTCACGGGCATCCATGCTGCCGGTAATCTGTACCTGACCGCTAGGAATTTCACTGCGAATAACTGGAGCGGTAACAACCTCGCCTTTACCTTGTTCGAACAGCACAATAGCCATTCGTTTGTTGATGTTGTTGCGGGTTACGTCACGGAAAATACGTGAGCCCTTACTATCAAGCGTTAGGTTGACCGAAGGCTGTTGTGTTTGGGAGTCGCGTCCGGGCTGGGCGTCTTGCAGGTTTTCACCGGTTAGCACCACTTGGCGTCGCAGCAACAAATCGCGTCCGTCACGGTCAGTATAACGTTCCAGACCAAACGGTACGGTACCGGCATTCAGGGCAGCGATAGCAGTGGGTGAGTCGTCAACCAGACGAATCTCTAATGTAGCGGTACGTCCCAAAATTTCTTTAGCTTTGGCGACGTCCTGTACGCCAGGCAACTGCACAATAATGCGGTCGGTACCCTGTTGCTGAATAATAGGTTCGGCTACGCCGAGCTCGTTAATTCGGTTGTACAGGGTAGTAACGTTTTGGCGTAAAGCGTTGGTTTGCGCCTGTATCACGGCTGTTTCAGCCATGGTGCCATGCAGCTCGAAACCTTCACCACCGGCACGTACCAGATTTAAATCGGGTACCTGACGACGTAAGAGGTTTAACGCTTCGTCTCGTGCTTCAGCCGAGTCAAAGCGAGCAATAATTGATTGGTTTAAACGTTCTACGCCTTGTGTTGCAATGCGCTCGTCGCGCAATACGGTACGCACTTCAGAGGCGAGTGACTCGTAGCGGCCGGTTAAGGCGCCTTCCATGTCTACTTGCAGCAAAAAGTGCACACCACCGCGCAAGTCTAGACCCAAATGCATTGGGTTCGCACCGATGGCGGTTAGCCATGCGGGTGAGGCGGGCATTAAGTTAAGAGCCACTGTGTAGTCGGCATCTTCGGGATCTTTAATCAGTTCGCGTTCAATAACATCTTTGGCGCGTAACTGTTCGTCGGTTGTGGCGAAGCGCACCCGTACCGAACCCACCGGTCCATTCTGTTCGAACGAGGAACCAGTCGATTCAATGTTATATCGCTGAAGAATGTTCTCAACCCGCGAGATCATATCGGTGTCGACTCTAACCGTAGACTTGGCGCCTGCCACCTGCACAGCAGGAGACTCACCAAAGAAATTAGGAATGGTGTAGAGCACGCCAATAATGAGGGCGGCTAAGACAATGAGGTATTTCCAAAGGGGATAACGGTTCATGGGCGCTTCACAGCAAGAGCGGTACAAATAAACCCGAACCTAAGGTTCGGGTTAAGAAAAAACTTATAGCGTTTTGATCGTGCCTTTAGGCAGAACAGAAGCGACTGCTTGGCGTTGTAGCAAAAGCTCAACCGGTTTGTCGTCGAGATTAGCCACGTCAAGGGTGATGTAGTTGTCGCTGACTTTTGTGATTTTTCCTAAAAAGCCGCCGGACGTAATCACTTCGTCGCCCTTAGCGAGATTTGCAACTAAGTTGCGATGTGCTTTTTGACGTTTCATTTGGGGACGAATCATCAAGAAGTACAGAATAACAAACATCAAGATGATAGGCAGCATACCTACCAATGCGTTTTCGCCACCCGCTGCTTGGGCTGGCATGAGGGTCAGAATGTCAGCTACGGACATGAAGTGCTCCTGTGTGGTGTTGGATAATTTTTTAAAATCTGAAAACTCAACGTGCTATTGTAGCGGCATATAAAAGACATGAGCGAGGCATAGCTTAGTCGATACCTTGCGAGCGGTCACGCGCAAAAGCACTTTTCCACTCGTCAAAGCGCTTCTGCTCTATGGCTTCGCGCATTTCTTTCATAATCTGTAAATAAAAATGAAGATTATGATACGTGTTTAATCGGGCTCCTGTCATTTCATTCGAACGATGCAGGTGATGCAGATACGATCGCGAGAAGTGCGTGCAAGTGTGACAGCTGCAGCTAGGGTCTACGGGTCGCGTATCATCGCGGTAGCGCGCATTGCGCAATTTTAAATCACCGAAACGTGTGAATAACCAACCGTTTCGTGCATTGCGAGTAGGCATTACGCAATCGAACATGTCTACCCCTTGGCTAACGCCCTCGACTAAGTCCTCAGGCGTGCCTACACCCATTAAATAACGGGGTGCGTTAGTGGGTAACTGGGGTGTGGTGTGGGCAAGTACGCGAAACATATCTTCTTTAGGCTCGCCTACCGATAAGCCGCCGATGGCGTAGCCTTCAAAGCCAATATCCACTAAGCCTGCTAGCGACTCATCGCGCAGATCTTCATACATGCCGCCTTGCACAATACCAAATAAGGCATTGGGGTTTTCTAAGGCTTTAAATTCATTACGTGAACGTTTGGCCCAGCGCAGTGACATGCGCATGGATTGGGCTGCCTCTTCATGCGTGGCAGCACGACCATCAATTAAGTAGGGCGTACATTCGTCAAACACCATGGCAATGTCGGAATTTAACGAGCGTTGAATGCGCATGGACTCTTCTGGCGTTAGAAACATGCGGTCGCCGTTAATCGGCGAGGCAAAGGTTACCCCTTCTTCAGTAATCTTCCGCATGCCTTCAAGGCTGAACACCTGAAAGCCGCCCGAGTCGGTAAGAATGGGTTTGTTCCACTGCATGAACTGGTGTAATCCACCGTGGGTATCCATGACCTGTGTACCCGGACGTAACCACAAATGAAAGGTATTACCCAGAATAATTTGAGCTTCAATATCCTCGAGCTCGTGTGGCAGCATGCCTTTGACACTGCCATAGGTGCCTACCGGCATAAAAATAGGGGTTTGAACCTTACCGTGGTTCAGAGTGATTTCGCCACGACGTGCAGAGCCGTCGTTGCCGAGCAATTTAAACTGTAATCCGTTCATGGTTAATGAGCTGCTTCGATAAACATTGCGTCGCCGTAACTAAAGAAGCGATACCGCTGTTGGATGGCATGCTGATACGCATGTTGAATGGTGTCGATGCTTGAAAGCGCTGACACCAGCATAAGTAAAGTGGATTGAGGCAAATGAAAGTTAGTCACCAGTGCATCAATCCAGTGAAAACGATAACCGGGGGTAATAAATAAGGTGGTGTCGCCTTCGATACGGCCGTCTGCGTGGACATGGCCATTACTGAGTTCGGGCTGCGCGGCTGATTCCAGCGCACGTACGCTTGTCGTGCCCACGGCGATAACGCGTTTACCGGCGGCTCGTGTGGCAGCAATCTTTTTTAAGGTCTCGCTGGGTACCGAGTAGCGTTCTGCATGCATTTCATGTTCACTAATGTGTTCTACACGAACAGGTTGAAACGTGCCCGCACCCACATGCAAGGTGACAAAGGCGGTATCGACTCCAAACTCGGCCAATTGATCTAAGGTTTTCTCATCGAAGTGCAGTCCAGCTGTCGGGGCAGCCACGGCGCCGGGCTCTTTTGCATACACCGTTTGATACCGCACATCGTCTTCGGCGGTAGGCGTGACATCAATATAAGGAGGCAGTGGTGTTGCACCGTATTGCTCTAGCAAATCCAGCACATTGCCTTCAAAATGCAGCTCAAATAGCGCGTCTTGTCGGCCCGTGACTGTGGCGTGCAAGGCGCCCTTAGCAAGATGCAATACCGTATTGGCTTTAGGTGATTTGCTTGCTCGTAAGTGGGCCAATGCGGTGTTAGCGCCCGTTACGCGCTCGATCAGTACTTCAACTTTTCCGCCTGTGCTTTTTTGGCCGGTAAGCCGAGCTTTAATCACTTTCGTATTGTTGAATACCAATAAATCGCCGGGCTGCAGCAGTGTTTTAAGTTGTGTGAACTGTAAGTCTTGGAGTTCGCCTTGCCGATTTACATGCAATAAGCGGCTGCCGTCGCGCGTTGCTGCGGGCGATTGCGCAATAAGTTCGGGAGGAAGGTGGTAATCGAAATCACGAATGTGTAAAGAGGGGTCGACGGACATAAATAATAAATGCGGATACGGGGCTGGCCCTATGATAAGCGATCATTTTACGCACTTATACAATTTCGGCCTAGATTTGCCATACCGAATCGTAATTTTCGGTATGCTGATGCTTTTGCAATCTGAATTTTGTCCGAAGGGATAGTATGTCTGGCGTGATTGGAAAACTGTGGTGTCGTTCTCGTGTTGCACTGTTCTTAATTGTTTTCACTTTCTGGGGCAGCGTAAGTCAGGCACAAATTGCCGGTTTACCCAGTGAGCTGGCTCCAGCGTGGAAAGCGACGGGGCTGGCAGATTCGTCGTTGTCCCTTGTGGTGCAAGAAGTGGATGGCCAGACCTTAATTCGGCATAACGGAACCTTGCCCCGTAATCCGGCTTCGGTCATGAAGCTGGTTACCACGTGGGGAGGTTTATCGTCGCTAGGGCCAGAGTACACGTGGCGTACCTCGCTAATGGCTCAGGGCGGGGGCATCGTTGATGCGCAAGGCACCTTACAGGGACCCCTGTATATAAAAGCTAGCGGCGATCCCTTTTTAACGCTACCAGATTTATGGTCTTTATTGCGCGATTTACGCTTACGCGGCATTAAGAATGTAGGTGAAGTTATTGTTGATCGCAGTGTTTTTGGCCAAGTAGCGATCGACCCATGGGTCTTTGATAATGCGGGTGATCGGCCTTATAACGCCAGCCCTGATGCCGCGGTGGTGGCCTTAGGCGCATCGCGTATTGTGTTTCAGCCAGACCCACGCCAGCGGCGCTGGATTTCCTTTATCGACCCACCCTTACCGGGTGTACGTATCGATGGTGAGGTGGAGTGGACCAATGCGGTGTGTCCGGGTTCACCGAATATCGGTACCTCAGTGCGCACTGAGGGGCGTGGTGTAGTGATTAATGTAAGTGGTAAAGCGGCAGGCTCATGTGGTGAGTTCAGTGTGTATAGGCTGACACACAGTCAGGATATGTTCTTCCAAAGCGTTTTTAAATCGATCTGGAAAGAGCTGGGCGGTACCTTAGCTAGGGATGTACGCTCAGGCGTCGTTCCTGCTAATGCTACGCCAATTGTGTGGCACGATTCGCGTCCCTTGGCTGAACACATTCGCACCATTAATAAGCAAAGTAACAACTTGATGGCAACCTTGTTGTTGTTAACCATTGGTTCTGAGCTGAATGGTAAAGGGGCGGTGGTGGCCACTGCCGAGAATGCGCTGCTGCGTATCTTGAACCAACAGGGTATTAATACGCAGGGCTGGCGTATCGATAATGGATCGGGTTTATCGCGAGTTGGTCGAGTGACTGCCGACGGATTGGCTGGCATGCTAACGGTCGCGTGGCGTTCTAATTACATGCCCGAGTTCATGTCCTCGTTGGCTATTTCCGGAGTGGACGGAACCGTACGTCGACGTTTGCGTGACGATGATGTAGCTGGGCGTGCACACCTGAAAACAGGTACCTTACGCGATGCCCGAGCCTTGGCAGGCTATGTGCTGGGTGCCTCGGGTAAGCGCTATATTTTGGTTAGTATGGTGAATGATACGCGTTCGTCGGCGGTACGGTCTTTTGATGATGCACTCGTTAAGTGGTTAGCAAATCAGTAGTCAAGCCGCGTTTGGTTTAAAATCAGCGCTACGCTACAGCGCTTTGCTGGTTGAGCAAGCGCTGCATTTTGGTTTCAAGGATGTCCCATGCCCATACACGAAATACGTCACCCATTAATCCGCCACAAGCTAGGTTTGATGCGTCGCGCTGATTTAAGCACCAAAAATTTTCGCGAGATGTCACAAGAAATTGCTGCATTGCTGACTTACGAAGCCTCTAAAGACTTGCCTTTAGAGCCCACTGACATCGAGGGGTGGTGTGGTACCGTCTCGGTTGAAAAGCTTGCAGGAAAGAAAGTAACTGTTGTGCCTATTTTGCGTGCCGGCATTGGTATGCTCGATGGCGTGCTCAGTTTGATTCCCGGTGCTAAAGTATCGGTTATTGGTATTGCACGCAACGAAGAAACCCTTGAAGCGCAAACGTATTTAGAGCGCTTAGTTGCCGAGCTAGAGCAACGCCTAGCGCTTATTGTTGACCCTATGCTGGCGACAGGCGGTTCAATGGTAGCCACCATCGATCTGTTGAAAAAAGCGGGCTGCAAAAATATTCGTGCGTTGGTGTTGGTGGCCGCTCCAGAGGGCATTAAAGCGGTGCAAGATGCCCACCCTGACGTTCATATTTACACAGCGTCTATCGACAACCACCTAGATGAAAACGGGTACATTGTGCCGGGCTTAGGCGATGCCGGAGACCGTATCTTTGGGACGCGTCAAAAGGTTGAAAGCTAAGGTATAAAGAAGAAAGTCGGTAGTAACCGGCTTTTTTTCTTCTGCCATGTTTTTTTACAATCCTTTAGCCCCCGTTGTCCGGGTGCACTGGAAAATCATGTAAGCTGGTCAATAGTTTGATTGTGGATGAACAGGGCTATGCGGAAATATCGATTTCACTTGATGGGCGCGGTGCTGATGGCTTTTTCTGGCGTTGCCAGTGCGGGTGTATGCCAAGCGCCATTTATGCACGATGCAGGCTTTCTTAGTCTTAACGGCGATGGTTTATTGCGCGTGCAAGCACAAATGCAGCTTAGCAATGTGCGTGTGCTAAGTGATAACGAGTGCGAAGCCTTTGTCACGGGTGATGCCTCATTTGGGCTGGCAGGCTTACCGGCGGGCAGTAGTAAATTAAATTACTGGATGCGCGTGAAGGATGGCATGGCTCGTTTCGAGCGTGATATTGGTGGCGGCCAGCGTGAAGAGGTGAAAGGGGGCTTCGACTTAAACCTACTGGGCCTATTTAACTACGATCAAGCCATCCAGCAAACAGGACAACAGCTACCCGCACAACGCTTTAGTGTGCAGTTCGATAAGCGTGCACAAGAGCCGGTGGCAGTGCACACAACGGCTAAAACCGTGGGCGCCCCTCAGCAGCTTAGCACCGTTGCGGGTGATCAGCAGTGTTACCCCATTGAATATCAACGTACGATCGCAGCCACTCAGGCTTCCATCAGTGGCTTGACACTGCCCATTCCCGAGATGCGCTCGCAGGTAACGGATTGGTATTGTCCCTCGGTGCAAATGGTGATGCGACAAGATAGTGTTCAAAACGGGGTACCATCGTATATCGAGGTGCAAGCTTTACGTTAGTGTTTTTTGCAGGGCTCATTACTGAGTACGTTTTACTTTTGATAGAAGGAGCTATTAATGGTCACAAAGAGAAAAGTGGAAGAACTCGAAGACGATTTCGTTGCGACGATTCGTTCAAGCCTAGACGAAGCAGAAAAGCTACTGGTAGAAGCCGCGTCGGCCTCGGGTGATAAAGCGGTTGAGTTGCGTGAAAACGCTTTGCGCTCCTTACGTAATACACGCGAAAGACTGCATGACACGCAAGAAGCAGTACTTGAGCGAGGACGTCAGGCGGTAAAAGCCACCGATCATTATGTACACGATAATCCTTGGCAAGCTATTGGGGTTGCCGGCATCGTCGGATTGCTATTTGGTCTATTGGTGGGACGCCGCTAATTTACCTGCGTCTGCCTGACGGACGTTAACAGTCGCCCCTGCACGGGGCGACATCGTTAACAAACACCATAACGATATAAAGGGGAGCTATGTCTTTACGGCAATCTGTGGGTGACATTTCGTGTACGGTAATTGCAATCCTGAAGACGCGACTGGAGCTCTTTGCGCTGGAAGCCAGTCAGCAGAAGTCAGGCTTAATTAAGGCATTGGCGTTACTGGTCGGTGCGGTGTTGTTCTCAACATTGGCGCTACTTGTTCTGACCTTACTGATTGCATTGCTGTTTTGGCCTACTGAATATCGTTATTGGGCCATCGCGGCACTGGTGGTGTTGTACGGCGTGCTGGGTCTAAGTATGTTTTTAATTTTAAAAAATCAGCTACAGTCGGGACCTCAGCCTTTTGCTGCATCCATCGCTGAATTGCAACGCGATGTCGACGTCATGCAGCGGATGCGTTCATCCTCATCTGATTCAAGCGGAGAATCCTGATGCGTACACGTGAAAAACACTTAGATCGTGAAATTCGTATCGAGCTATTACGGGCACAGGCCGCTGTTGAGCGTGGTGAATTGTGCCGTCAGCTCTGCAGTTTGAATGAAAATCTGCGTCCTTCTAACTTATTCAGTTCATTTTCAGGCTATGGTCAAGGTTCGACCATAGGACGTTTAGTACGCCTTTTAACAAGTTCTTCTACACGATATCCGATGCTAATCTCGCTAGTCTCCGCCGTGGCAGGAGGGGTAGGCGGTAAAGGGATGAAGCTGGGTGCGGTTGGTTTGCTGGTGTGGCGCGTGGCGCGAGTGTTCATGGGCCGATCCGCTCGGCAGAAGGCATCAGCAGCGCGTAGCTCGCGTGTGATTGGCCCGTATAAATAAGTGCTTGAAACGATAGGTGAAGAATTAAAAAATGAGCGCATAGGTGGGTGGAGTAGAACACTGTGCCCGTCAGCCTAAGGCCTAACGATAAAAGCCAGCAGATCAGAACTGCTGGCTTTTATGTTTTTGAAATGGGGATGTTGTCGCTAGTTATAGACCTAAGTTATCCCACATAGCGTCTACGCGGCGCTTAACCTCGTCATCCATTTCAATGACCCGACCCCATTCACGGTTGGTTTCACCCGGCCATTTATTGGTCGCATCCATACCCATTTTGCCGCCCAAACCGGAAACGGGGGAGGCAAAGTCGAGGTAATCGATTGGGGTGTTTTCCACCATCACCGTATCGCGCACGGGATCCATCCGGGTGGTCATTGCCCAGATGACTTCTTTCCAGTCGCGCGTGTTGATGTCTTCATCCACAATCACGATAAATTTGGTGTACATAAATTGACGCAAAATGCTCCACACACCAAACATAACGCGTTTGGCGTGCCCAGCGTATTGCTTACGTATGGACACCACGGCTAGCCTGTAGCTGCAGCCTTCGGGGGGTAGATAAAAATCAACGATCTCAGGTAATTGGCGTTTTAGTAGGGGTACAAAGACCTCGTTTAACGCCACACCTAATACGGCAGGCTCATCGGGTGGTTTGCCGGTGTAAGTGCTGTGGTAGATAGGATTGCGACGCATGGTAATGCGCTCAACCGTGAACACGGGGAACCAGTCTTGCTCGTTGTAATAACCCGTATGGTCGCCGTAAGGGCCTTCTAGTGCTTGTTCGTAGCCACTCTCGGGTGGCGCAGGTGCACCTTCGGGCACAGTAGGGGCCATTGCATCGGGGTGATCCGCTGGCAAAATATGACCCTCTAAGACAATTTCAGCAAAAGCGGGTACCGACAAATCGCTGCCGATGGCTTTGGATAGTTCGGTTCGCGAGCCACGTAGTAGGCCAGCGAATTGATATTCAGACAAGCTATCGGGTACGGGTGTTACTGCGCCCAAAATGGTTGCGGGGTCGCAACCCAATGCTACCGCGATGGGAAAAGGCTTACCGGGGTTGGCCAAGGCGTGGTCCCGAAAATCGAGGGCGCCGCCGCGGTGTGAGAGCCAGCGCATAATTAATTTATTACGCGAAATAAGTTGCTGGCGATAAATACCGAGGTTTTGCCGCTTGGCGTGGGGGCCTTTAGTAATAACCAGCCCCCATGTCAGTAAGGGTGCGACATCGCCGGGCCAGCACAACTGCAGTGGGATGTTATTTAAATCAACGTCATCGCCTTCCAGCACAATTTCCTGACATGCTGGGTTTTTGATGTTTTTTGGCGCCATGTCCCACAATGCTGATTTCAGCATCGAGACCTTAGAGAAAGCATCACGCATATTGCGCGGCGCTTCGGGTTCACGTAGGGTGGCAAGCAGTTCACCTACATCGCGAAGGGCGGATACGTCTTCAGCCCCCATGCCCCATGCCACGCGCTTTGGGGTGCCAAACAAATTCGCTAAAACCGGCATGGATGCGGTTTTGCCTTGGTGTTCGACGTTTTCAAAAAGTAGAGCAGGCCCTTCGGCTTTTAGCACTCGATCCCCGATTTCTGTTATTTCCAGACGAGTGGAAACTGGGGCTTGAATGCGCTTGAGTTCACCTGCTTTTTCAAGCTGTGCGATAAAATCTCTTAAGTCACGGTATTTCACAACGACAGGGTGCTCCGGTTTTAGTTCTGTGCATTGAGGGGTAAGATTCCCCTAGTCTAGTCTATGAGGATAAGGATATGAACCTAAGCCGGTTCAATTCACTATTTACTCAAGGGGCGCAGTTTATACGCTATCGCCTTGAAGAGTTTGTGCATGTTTGCGCCATTTATCTGGGTATTGCTGTACTGGTAACGATTGCGGCGGGCCTTGTGGTGCCATCCATGCGGCAACAAGCGACGCAGCTGTATACCGTAGTTGTGGATGCGCTACGACCGGTGGCGCTGCAGGGCGATGGCTTTTCATCGGTAGGGTGGTTAAGTCCGTCTGTGGATCCTGCACTACGTGAAGCCGTGATAACGGAAAAACCCGACGATGACGTTAATGCCTACGCATACCAACGTTTTGCCGAAGCCTTACAACACAGCGTAGGTGGTGCCACCATTGCGGGAATAAGTCGCACCCAGTATCAGGCGCTACGCAGTTACATTGCCCGTAAGTATAAAGTAGCGCACAACGTTACGGGAGCCCTTATTCATACTGCCTTTAAAGTCGGCCGAGAAAAGAACATCGACCCCCAATTAATTTTAGCGGTGATTGCGATTGAGTCCAGTTACAACCCTTTTGCAGAAAGCCATGCAGGCGCGCAGGGTTTGATGCAGGTGATGACGCGCGTGCATCAGGATAAATTAGAGCATTACATCGAGGGTGATTTAGCGGTGTTTAGTCCCGAAGCAAATATTCGTGCAGGCACCCAAATTTTGTATGACTGTAAACGGCGTCGGGGCTCGCTGGCGGGAGCTTTACGTTGTTATGTAGGGGCGACTGGGCCGGGCGATGGCGGTTATGGTGCTCGTGTGTTGGCTGAGCGCCGTCGTATGGCGTTGGCCTCGGGTATTCCTGTGCGCGACGATTAAACGTTGAAACGTTTAATCGTCGCACACGTTGTATTAGGGCTTGGCTTAGCCCAGAAACTTTTGCATTCTGGCCACGGCTTCGTGCAAGCGTTCTAGCGAGGTAGCGTACGAGAGACGTAACATTTGTTTCGCCCATGCTGGGCCAAAATCTAGGCCCGGCACGGCGGCAACGTGCGCTTCATGCAAGAGTTGTTGGGAAAAGGCATTACTGTCGTTACTGTGTTGGCTCACGTCAACATAAATATAAAACGCCCCATCTGGTTTTACGGGAACACGTAGCCCTAAATTTTCCAACGCGGGCAATAAGAAATCACGGCGGGCTTTAAATGCCAAGCGACGTTCTTCGTAAATTTCCATGGTTGCCGGTTCGAAACAAGCCAACGCGGCATGTTGAGCAAGTGAAGGGGCGCAAATAGCGATGCTAGAAGCTAAGCGCTCAACGGCAGCCACCGCGCTGTCAGGCACAATTAACCAGCCCAGACGCCAACCGGTCATGTGGAAGTATTTGGAAAAACTGTTAATGATGATGATGTCGTCATCAAGCACCAAGGCGCTCTGGGGCTGGCTTTCGTAATAGAGTCCCAGATAAATTTCATCCATTACGATAAAACCGTCGCGTGCTTTGACTTCGCGAACTAACTCAGCCAGCTCATCCGGGCTAATCGACACGCCAGTAGGGTTGCTGGGGGAGGCAATCATCACCCCACGGGTGTTCGGCCCCCAATGTTCGCGTACATGTTCGGCATTTAATTGGTACCGTTGCTCTGCCGTGGTAGGCACCAGTTTGGCAGTACCGCCCGCGGACAAAATAAAATTTTGATTGGCGGGGTATGAGGGATCGGGCATAAGCACCTCATCACCCGGGTTGATTAGGGATAAACAGGCAAGGCTTAGTGCGCCTGAGGCACCCGCGGTAACGACAATGCGTTCAGGTGATACCGGTGCATTGAAGTGTTCTGCATAATAGCGACTAATGGCTTCGCGTAATGCGGGAATACCCAGCGGGGGAGTATATTGGCCGTAACCGGCGGCGCTGGCTTGATGCAAGGCCTCTACCACGGGCGGCGGCGCGGTAAAGTCGGGCTCACCAATCCCTAAGCTGATGATGTCATGGCCTTGTGCGATTAAGGCATTGGCTTGTTTGAATAGTTCTACCGCATGAAAAGGCACAGCGAGTTCTGTGCGTTGCGCTAAGCGAAGCATAAAATCCGAGAATGAAAAGCGAAAATCGACTGAAGTAACGGTTTGTCAGTACCAAATGAGGGGATGACCGTACCTATAATGCTACTAAGTTTAAGCATCTAGCAGGAAAACACAATGCAGTCTGTATCACGCCGTGCTTTTTTTGGGGGGCGACGCCCTACCGTCAGTGCTTGGGAGCGCTTCTGCTTACAGTTGGAGCGTAAAACGGGTACCCAGCTTGAGCGTTTATCGTCTGAAACTCAGGCACAGCAGGCACGCTTTACGCCCCGTACAGGGGCCGACATTCATCATGCTCGCGATCTTTGTGCGACCTATCAGGTGTGTATGGCCTTAGATGGGGTACCGCATGCCACTACAGATATGGATCAGCCGGTGTTGTGGGTGAATCCACAGCCGCATCTCAACAGCTTTGAGCGTTTGTCGTCGGGTTCTAATCAATGGTTTGTGCAACCGGGTTGTTTAGTAGGTGAGCTAGAGGCTGCAGGTTTTTCGGCGTTTTCATCGTTACCTGCTAACCTAAGTGTGGGCGCATGGCTGGCCGACCGCAGTTGCCATACGTGGGCAACGGGTCAAACGCATCATAGCGGGGTCGTCCATGCTTCGTTGTTAATGGCAGAAGGCAGTGTAGCCAGCTTGGGGTTATTTGGTGTCAGCAATACGAAACCACTTAATTGCGCCACGCTGCGTAAATTGGTACCGCAATTGTTCACGTTAACCGCCAGTGCTTCCGCTGCGCTTTGCTTGCAAACGGCTACGTGGCCCGGGCGTTACCGTTTGGACGCGTTGCAGCCAGCGGACAATCGTGAGTTAAATTTGGCTCACCTTATACTAGGTAGCGGGGGTGATTTAGGCTGGGTAGAGTGGGTTGTGATCGACGAAACCCAGCTACAGATACCGCCCGCTGTGGCATCCCCCAAGTTTGCGTTAAATGGTGACTCGAACTTACAACTGCATGCGTCCGAGGTGGATGCAGCGATTAAACAGAATTTCGACCCTCAGGGCGTATTTCCGCATCCGGGTCAAGCTTTATGACTATGCGATTTGGCAATACAGGCTATGCTGCTTTGCAGCATGTTTTATTTTGTTCGCAGCGGCTAGAATGTTTGTCTTTGCAGCATAGTTACTACTCAGAATCTCTACTCTAGGCGATTGAAGAAAATGGATGAAAATCTTCGCAAGGCGGCTCTTGAATATCATGAACAGGGTCGTCCCGGTAAATTAGCAGTTACTCCCACTAAGCAGCTTTCTAACCAGCGCGACTTGGCACTGGCTTATTCGCCCGGGGTGGCCGCAGCATGTGAAGCCATTGTTGACGATGTGCAAAATGCGAACCGCTATACTGGCCGCGGCAACTTGGTGGGTGTTATTACCAACGGTACAGCTGTGCTGGGGTTAGGTAATATTGGCCCAATCGCTTCCAAACCGGTTATGGAAGGTAAGGCCGTTCTGTTTAAAAACTTCGCCGGTATCGATGTTTTTGACATTGAGATTGCAGAAAACGACCCCGATAAGTTGGTCGACATTATTGCCAGCCTTGAACCTACATTTGGTGGTATCAACCTCGAAGATATTAAATCGCCAGAGTGCTTCATCGTAGAGAAAAAACTACGTGAGCGCATGAATATCCCAGTGTTCCACGACGATCAGCACGGAACGGCTATTTGTGTAGCAGCGGCTTTCCTGAACGGCTTATCGGTTGTAGGTAAAGAACTAGATAAAATTAAAGTAGTGGTGTCAGGCGCTGGTGCAGCTGCCTTGGCGTGTTTGAACCTACTGCGCGATTTAGGTCTGCCAACCGAAAACATCTGGCTTACCGATATCGAAGGTGTGATCTATAAAGGTCGTACGTCCTTGATGGACGAAACCAAAGAAATTTACGCACAAGATACCGATCTACGTACCTTGAGCGAAGTCATCGATAATGCCGATGTGTTTTTAGGTCTGTCGGCGGGTGGGGTGTTAAAACCCGACATGGTTGCACGCATGGCACCACGTCCTTTGATTTTGGCATTGGCCAACCCTACACCTGAAATTCTGCCTGAAGAAGCGCACGCTGTGCGCGACGATATCGTAATGGCGACGGGTCGTTCCGACTACCCTAACCAAGTTAATAACGTATTGTGCTTCCCCTACATTTTCCGTGGCGCACTCGACATCGGCGCAACCACCATTACCCGTGGAATGGAAATTGCGGCCGTTCACGCCATTTGTCAGTTGGCTAAAGAAGAGCCAGACGAAGTGGTGGCCGCTGCTTACAACTTAGAAAATGTAGAGTTTGGTCCTAATTACCTCATTCCAATGCCCTTTGATTCCCGCCTGATTGCGCGTATCGCACCCGCAGTAGCAAAGGCTGGTATGGACGATGGGGTGGCTACTCGACCTATCGAAGATTTTGGTAGCTATACCGACCAGTTGCGTCAGTTCGTTTACCGCTCCGGTGCCTTCATGAAGCCGATCTACAGCTTGGCTAAAGGCTTGGTTAAAGATGGTGGTAAGGCACGAATTGTTTTTGCTGAAGGTGAAGACGAGCGTGTGTTACGTGCAGTACAGGTGGTGGTCGACGAGAAACTAGCACGCCCCATTCTGATTGGTCGCCCTGCTGTATTGCAGCAGCGTATCGAGCGCTATGGCCTGCGTTTACGTTTAGGGGTCGATGTTGAAGTGACTAACCCCGAGCAAGATGATCGTTTCCACAAGTACTGGACAGCCTATTGGGAAATGATGTGTCGTGGTGGCATCACCAAAGAAATGGCTCGCGTGGAAATGCGCCGCCGCTTAACGCTTATTGGTGCCATGATGATTCACTTCGGCGATGCGGATGGCATGATTTGCGGCACGGTAGGTACCTACGCCAACCACCTGCGTTTCATTGACGAGGTAATCGGTAAAAAAGCGGGAGCAAAAACTTACAGCGCAATGAATATTTTGCTGCTGGGTGAGCGCACCGTGGCGTTGGCAGATACCCACGTTAACGACAATCCGGATGCAGCTCAAATCGCTGAAATTACGGTGGCTGCAGCGAAGCGTATGCGTTCGCTCAATATCGAGCCTAAAGCGGCGTTGTTGTCCCGTTCTAACTTCGGTACTGGTAGTTCCTCTTCAGGTGAGAAAATGCGCGAGGCCTTGGCCTTGGTTCGCGAGATCGATCCTGAACTGGAAGTGGATGGTGAAATGCACGGTGACTGCGCGTTGGACGAAAAATTGCGCCAGCGCATCTTGCCTCACACCACTTTAAAGGGTTCTGCGAACTTGCTGATTTGCCCTAACGTGGATGCAGGCAACATTGCGTATAACCTGCTTAAGACAGACAACGGCGGTAATGTCGCCATTGGTCCGTTCTTGCTGGGGGTTAATGCACCCGTCAACATCATGACTTCCAGCTCGTCAGTGCGTCGTATCATCAATATGACCGCACTTACAGTTGTCGATGCCAACACCAATCGAGACTAAAACGATTGCACACGCTTCGGCGTGTGCGCCCGACCCGGTAGGCGTCGTGCTTACCGGGGGCGGCGCTAGGGGTGCGTATCAAGTAGGGGTACTGTCTGCAA
>DATGRU010000215.1:0-3224 GCA_035303295.1 Paenalcaligenes sp. | reverse complement strand
TATTTGGTATGCGCACCGTTTAATGCAGCGTCAAAGCGAGCTACGTAAAGATGGTCGTCTGCCATGGTTACGCCCCGATGCTAAGTCGCAAGTTACCTTCCGCTACATCGATGGTAAGCCGGCTGAAGTCGACACCGTTGTGTTGTCCACGCAGCATGCACCAGACATCTCACAAGAAGACATCCATGATGCGGTTATCGAACACATCATTCGTCCTTGCTTTCCTGAAGGGCTGTTAACGGAAAACACCCGTTTTTTAGTGAACCCTACAGGTAAGTTTGTGATTGGTGGTCCTCAAGGCGATTGCGGTATTACCGGTCGTAAAATCATTGTGGATACCTACGGTGGTGCTTGCCCCCATGGTGGCGGTGCGTTCTCGGGTAAAGACCCATCAAAAGTCGACCGTTCCGCAGCGTATGCTGCACGCTATGTGGCGAAAAACATTGTGGCAGCTGGCTTGGCACGTCAGTGTGAGGTGCAACTAAGCTACGCAATTGGTGTGGCTGAGCCCATTAACATCACCATTTACACCGAAGGTACTGGGGTGATTGCGGACGAAGCGATTGCCAAACTGGTACGTGAACACTTCGATTTGCGCCCTAAAGGTATTATTAATATGCTCGATTTGCTGCGCCCGATTTACAGCAAAACGGCGGCGTATGGCCACTTTGGTCGTAGCGAGCCTGAATTCAGTTGGGAAGCTACTGATAAAGCAGCCGCATTGCGAGCCAGTGCTGGGCTATAAAATCGATTCCTACGATTCGCTAAAAACAAACAAGGCGCATCAAGCGCCTTGTTTGTTTTACGAAAAAGCAGGTTCTATTTAAGGGCATTTCAGCGCTTAAGACCTGTAGATGCTAAAGTAAAAATATGACCACCTATAACCCTTCCCCCTCCAATAAGGATGAAAGCAGCAGCTTACGTCCAACCGATTCACCGTGCGTAGCCGTGTGTTCCACGCTTTACGATGATATTTGTCGTGGGTGTGGCCGTACCGCCATGGAGGTGGCGAATTGGGTGTTTTTCTCAGACGATGAAAAGCGCGATATCTGGGATCGTATTACGGCGCAGGGCTATCCTCGACGTAACAAGCCGTTTCGTTAAGAATCTGTACAGACGGCTGGCGAAAACCCATTAAACGGGTACAATTCGGCTATCGAATTTACTGATGCCCTAAGGAGCGTTGCGACAAACTGTTTACAGTTTTGCCAGGCTTAGGGCATATACGTTGACCTAACTTCTTGTTTTTCAACGACGCTCACCATATTCCTGTGTAAGGGCCGTGGTGACTGCATTTCGTGTGTCCCGGTACTTACACGCTAACCGGAGCACACTATGAACGCCGTTACGGACACCACATTTTCTGATTACGTTATTGCCGATATCGGGCTAGCAGGTTGGGGCCGTCGCGAAATTGCGATTGCTGAAACCGAAATGCCGGGCTTAATGGCAACACGTGAAGAATATGCGGCAGCCCAGCCTTTAAAAGGCGCGCGCATTGCAGGTAGCCTGCACATGACCATCCAAACAGCGGTTCTTATCGAAACCTTGGTGGCACTGGGCGCCGAGGTACGTTGGGCATCGTGCAATATCTTCTCTACTCAAGACCATGCAGCAGCAGCCATTGCGGCAGCTAATATTCCTGTGTTCGCCGTAAAAGGTGAAACCTTAGAAGAATACTGGCAATACGCACACGACATTTTCGATTGGCCGGGTGCAGAGCAAGCCAACATGATTCTGGACGACGGTGGCGACGCTACCTTATTACTGCACTTGGGTGCACGTGCTGAAAAAGACCTGAGCGTACTCGATAAGCCTGAAAGCGAAGAAGAACGTGTTCTGTATGCCTCAATTCGTGCGCGTCTGCAAACGGATGCTACGTGGTATTCGACACGTTTAGCGCAGATCAAAGGCGTTACCGAAGAAACGACGACAGGTGTGCATCGTCTATACCAGATGTCGAAAAAAGGCGAGTTGGCTTTCCCTGCTATTAACGTGAACGACTCGGTAACTAAATCTAAATTCGACAACCTTTACGGCTGCCGCGAGTCGCTGGTTGACGGTATTAAACGCGCTACCGACGTCATGATCGCTGGTAAAACAGCGGTGGTAGTGGGTTTCGGTGATGTGGGTAAAGGTTGTGCACAGGCATTGGCCGCCTTACGCGCACAAGTGTGGGTGACGGAAGTTGACCCAATTTGCGCATTGCAAGCATCGATGGAAGGCTACCGTGTGGTCACCATGGAAGAGGCCGCTGATAAAGCCGATATCTTTGTTACGGCTACCGGAAACTACCATGTGATTAACCGTCAGCACATGGAGCGCATGAAAGATCAAGCCATTGTGTGCAACATCGGTCACTTCGATAACGAAATTGATGTGGCCTCTGTGGAAGATCTGGAGTGGGAAGAAATTAAGCCACAGGTAGACCATATTATCTTCCCTGATGGCAAGCGCATTATTTTGCTCGCTAAAGGTCGTTTGGTGAATCTGGGTTGTGCAACGGGCCACCCGTCATTTGTGATGTCGGCTTCGTTTACCAACCAAACCATTGCACAAATCGAGTTGTTCACTCGCGGTGAAGCCTACGCGACAGGGCAAGTGTATGTATTGCCTAAGCACTTAGATGAAAAAGTAGCTCGCCTACACCTTAAAAAACTGGGTGTGCAATTGACGACCTTGTCGCAAGAGCAGGCTGATTACATCAACGTGTCTGTTGATGGTCCGTTTAAACCTGAGCACTACCGTTACTAATCCTTCGGCGTTGAAAGACGCCTTTTCAGGAGTCCGATCATGACTTTACTGCTTGTCTGGATATTGAACGCTGTGGCCTTGTTGGTAGTGGCTTATATTTTGCCGGGTATCCATGTGGCTTCGTTTGGGTCAGCGCTTATTGCTGCCTTGGTGCTGGGTTTGCTCAATACCATTGTGAAACCCATTCTGACGGTACTTACCTTGCCCATTACGATTGTCACGCTGGGTTTGTTCTTGCTGGTATTAAACGCCTTGGTGTTCTGGTTTGCAGGTTCGGTATTAAAAGGCTTTCAGGTTGAAGGCTTTTGGTGGGCCATGATCGGCGCCATTGTTTACAGTCTGGTGGCAGGCTTATTGTCGAGGTTATTGGTTTCATGACACAACAGCAGTCAGTCAGTTTAGAGTTTTTCCCGCCTCGGGATAGTGCTGCACAAGAAAAGCTAGTACGCACTGCAAAAACCTTACAAGGG
>DATGRU010000214.1:0-5342 GCA_035303295.1 Paenalcaligenes sp. | reverse complement strand
GCTGCTCAAATTCAATTTGACGGCAAACAGTTCCGTTCCGATATCGGCTGGCGCGCTATAACTGGCGCTGACGCATCGTAAATTAAGGAGTCATTTTCTGGCATGAGTGTTACCGTATCCGATGTCCGTGATTACTTTCTAGACTTGCAACAACGTATCGTTGCACGTCTAGAACTGGCTGATGGAAAAAAATTCCAGACCGACCAATGGGATCGTGAAGAAGGGGGTGGCGGTATTTCGCGCTATCTGGAAAATGGCCATGTTTTCGAACGAGCTGCCGTCTTATTTAGTCATGTAAAAGGTCAAACTCTGCCGCCTTCTGCAAGTGCGGCACGCCCCGAGCTAGCTGGGCGACCATGGGAAGCCATGGGGGTATCGCTGGTTATCCATCCGCTTAACCCTCATATCCCTACTACTCACATGAACGTGCGGCTATTTGTGGCCCACCCGCTTGACGATGAACAAAGCCAAGTATTCTGGTTTGGCGGCGGACTCGATCTAACCCCCTACTATCCATACCTAGAAGATGCGGTACATTTTCACCAAATGTGTGCTGATGCATTAGCCCCCTTTGGCGCTGAAAAATACCCTAAATACAAAAAGTGGTGCGACGACTACTTTTACTTAAAACACCGCAACGAAACTCGTGGAATCGGTGGCATTTTCTTTGACGATGTGAACGTAGAAGGCTTTGAACAAAGCTTTGCCATGGTGCAATCAGTAGGCGATCACTTTATTAAGGCCTACATGCCCATCGTCGAACAACGTCGTCACATTAAATACGGTGAACAAGAACGCAATTTCCAAGCTTACCGCCGTGGGCGTTACGTTGAGTTCAATCTGGTTTTTGACCGTGGCACCTTATTCGGACTGCAATCAGGTGGGCGCACCGAATCCATTTTGTTATCGATGCCACCTGTGGTTCATTGGCGTTATCAATGGGAACCTGAAGCCGGTTCACCCGAAGCTCGCCTAGCTGATTTTCTTAAACCACGCGAATGGCTGTAAACCGTATTGGCTTATTGGGCGGCAGCTTTGATCCAGTGCATGTCGCCCACATCGCCTTAGCTCAACAGGCTGTTGCTGCACTTAAGCTCGACCAACTACAGCTAATCCCAGCTGCCAACCCGTGGCAACGTGCCCCTCTTACCGCCAGCCCCGAACATCGTCTGGCGATGCTTGAACTTGCCTGCAAGGCGGACCCCACACTTCACATCAACACCAGCGAGATTAAACGAGGCGGCCCCACCTACACCATTGATACCGTACGCCAACTACCGCCCGAGGCCGTATACTATTGGATAATTGGTGCGGATCAATTGCAAAATTTTTGCACATGGAACGATTGGGAAGGAATTGTGCAACGCGTTGAACTGGCTGTGGCGCAACGTCCAGGCAGCCCCATTGTTGCACCGCCCCCCTTAAACGACGTATTGTTAACACTCAATAAAACATTACATCTAATCGATTTTCCACCCATGAATGTGTCGGCTACCGACATACGGAACAGGCTTCAACACAAACAAAGCACCGACGGCCTACTACAGCCCGAAGTCGCTCACTACATTCAGCAGCACAGTCTCTACCAAACTGCTTAACGGTTTTATTACTACATGAATATCGACTCTTTACAACGCATAGTCATTGACGCTCTTGAAGACGTAAAAGCGCAAGACATCCGCGTTTTTGACACCACCCACCTAACCGGTCTATTCGATCGGGTAGTTATTGCCAGTGGTACGTCTAACCGCCAAACTCGCGCCTTAGCGAATAGCGTGATTGAAAACGCCAAAAAAAATCAAATGCAAGTGTACGCGCACGAAGGCGAAGACACTGGCGAGTGGGTTCTAATCGACCTAGGCGACATTGTGGTGCACTGCATGCAACCCGCTATCCGCCAATACTACAACCTAGAAGAACTTTGGGGCGATAAGCCAGTAAAGGTAGACTTGCTCCCCCAATCCACGACGCCAATCATTGGCGACACCTTTAGCCATGACACGGATGACGATGAATAAGCATGCCGATATAGAAGCCTATTTTTTGGCATCCGTTTTGCTCTTCATCCTCTAACACATTCATCCTCAACCGGCGCAGTCATGCGTTTTTCATCGCTATGAAACTCTATATTGTGGCAGTGGGTCACCGCATGCCGGAATGGGTTAATCAGGCTTGGGACGACTACGCGCGCCGCATGCCCGCGCAGTTCAGCATCGAACTTAAAGAAATTAAGCCTGAAACGCGTACCGGCGGTAAAACACCTCAACAAATGATGGCCGCCGAGGCCCAACGCATTAATAAAGCCATACCTGAAGGGGTATGGCGCGTTGCGCTAGACGAACGAGGCCAAGATTTACGTACTACCCAATTACGTGATTCCTTACAAAACTGGCAAGAACAAGCCCTTGATGTGGCTTTAATTATTGGTGGGCCCGACGGGCTGGATGCTGAATTCAAACAACAATGCCAGCAACGTATCCGCATCTCGTCGCTCACCCTACCGCACCCCATGGTTAGAGTGCTTTTAATCGAGCAACTTTACCGAGCATGGACTATGCTTTCGGGGCATCCTTACCACCGAAGTTAACAGGAGACACCATGTCCAAACGTCGTACCAAAATTGTTGCTACTTTAGGCCCTGCCTCTGATAACGCTACCGTTATCGAACAACTGATACTGGCTGGCATGGATGTGGCGCGCTTGAACTTCTCCCACGGCAGCGCAGACGACCATCGAAAAAAAGCACAACTGGTTCGCCAGCTTGCCGCCAAGCATCAACGCTACGTGGCGTTAATGGGCGACCTACAAGGCCCAAAGATTCGTATTGCCCGCTTTAAAAATAAGCGCGTTACGCTGGCCGTTGGTCAAGCCTTTGTTCTCTCGAACCGCCATCCTGCTGATGAAGGCAATGTGGATATTGTTGGCATTGATTACCCGCCATTGGTAGACGACTGTGGCCCGGGCGACGAGTTGTTGCTGGATGATGGCAAAATCATATTGAAGGTTGACGAGGTGAAAGAGGAAGCGGTGCACACCACCGTGGTTGCCGGTGGCGAGCTCTCTGACCATAAGGGCGTTAATCGCCGTGGGGGTGGTATCTCCGCCCCAAGCCTTACCGATAAAGACCGTGAAGACATCAAGCTTGCTGCCGAACTCGATGTAGACTACGTTGCCGTGTCCTTCCCGCGTTACGGCAGCGATATGGAGCAAGCCCGCCAGCTCATTCAGCAGGCAGGTAGTAACGCTTGGGTAATCGCCAAAATTGAACGTGCTGAAGCCGTTGCCGACGATGCTGCATTAGATAATATTATTGCCGCCAGTGACGGCGTTATGGTGGCGCGAGGCGACTTGGGCGTAGAAATCGGGGATGCTCGTTTAGTGGGGATTCAAAAACGCATCATTACCCACGCTCGCACCCTAAACAAAGTAGTAATCACAGCCACGCAAATGATGGAGTCGATGGTGTCCAGCCCCATTCCTACACGGGCTGAAGTTTCCGACGTTGCCAACGCCGTACTGGATCACACCGATGCCGTGATGCTGTCAGCAGAAAGTGCTGCCGGCTCGTATCCTGTTGAAGCAGTAGCCGCGATGGCACGTATTTGCGTGGGTGCCGAGCAAGAGCCTGTATCCACCTCTTCCAAGCATCGCTTAGGAGAGCGCTTTGGACGTTGTGACGACACCATTGCTCTGTCCAGTATGTATGCAGCCAACCACTTTCCCGGTATTAAAGCCATTATCAGCCTAACCGAAAGCGGTCGTACGCCACTGATTATGTCACGTATCCGTTCGGGGGTACCTATTTTTTGCTATACGCGACATCAGCGCACCTTAAACCGTGCCGCGATGTTCCGCGGCGTTTATAGTCTGCCCTTCGACGCCTGCGAGTATGAACCGGCCAATCTAAGTGATGCTGCCATTGAACTGTTAAAAGAACACAATGTAGTTAAAAGTGGCGACTGGATCATTCTGACTAAGGGTGATTTGCAAAACGATAGCGGCGGCACAAACGGCATGAAAATCCTAAAGGTTAAATAGGCGCATGCTTAGCTTGCCTTTACTGTTGGCATCCGCCAGCCCCAGACGCCACGAGCTACTGAATCAGGCTGGTATTCCTCATACCGTGGTGCATATACCCGCACCACCGGGTGAGGACGAGCCCCAACTTGCCGGGGAGTCAGCAATTGCCTACGTACAGCGCACGGCCTACGACAAGCTTATACAGGCCGACAACTACTTACGCAGCCAACAAGCTGATGCCGAGCACGCCATACTGTGTGCCGACACCACCGTGGAATTACACGATACCATTCTGGCTAAACCCATCGATGCCGCCGATGCCAAACGCATGCTGCAAAACCTGTCTGGGCAACAGCATCATGTACATACTGCCGTAGCATTAATGGCTAATGGAAAGATCTATCGTGCCTTATCCTCCAGCACCGTCCACATGAAAGTACTAACTGAAGCAGAGATTATCCAGTACTGCGCCTCTAAAGAACCTATGGGCAAAGCTGGTGCCTATGGTATTCAAGGGCGCGCCGGTGCCTTTGTTCAACATTTGGAAGGCAGTTACAGTGGCGTGATGGGGCTACCGCTTTACGAAACCTATCAATTACTGCAAGAAGCCGAACTATTAAGCTATCGCGCATAAAAAACCCTTGCTCCACATCCAGCGAAGCAAGGGATAAATCATTTTTTAGATGACTGCAACGCTACTTTTTCCAGCGTACCGTTGCAGCATCAGCTTACATGCCTAGCAATGGGCCCACCTGAGAGCCAGCAATCAACGCAAACTCGTCTACCGTCATTGTGCGACCGTTTAGCTCTACCATTTGCTCATCACCGCTGTAAAGAAAGTCAAAACTGGCGACATCATTTTCGTAACGAATTAGCTGCTGCTCGCTAAGCTCTTTCACTTTCTCATCGAAAATCATCTCGGCCATGGCCGATAAAAAGCCAGCCTCTTCACCAAAAATTGCCATCACCATGTCGCGTGATACCTGCGTGTTGATCTTAAGCTCATCAACCATTTTTTCACTGGGATCATCCTCGGCAATACCTTTTAGTTGTGCATCCAGCTCAACGCGCGTTTCCCCGCCGGTATTACGCCAAACAAAGGGGCTGATGCTTAGGCTTGGATTCTGCTCAAGCAGTTGACGCCAGTACGGCTCCAGCACGGATGGATCTTCCTCTGCCTGTTCTGACAAAGCACTTATCTCTTTGAGGACGGCGTAGTCGATATTTTTCACATAGGTGCCCAGCTCAAAACTACCAAAGCTTTGCTGGTTCATTTGTGCATCAGCGATACGATAGCTAACACCGCCCTCTACCAAGTCACC
>DATGRU010000213.1:0-4837 GCA_035303295.1 Paenalcaligenes sp. | reverse complement strand
CCATCGCTAACTCAGGCCACTGAAGGTTTTGGTGCGACCACAGGTGGTGGCGGTTCCCCGGCACCACACTCGCGTGCAATTAACGTCGGTAACCCTGATCTTGATCCCGAAACCAGCACAAGCTACGAGCTGGGCTTTGCTTTCAGCGACCCCGATATGGGCTTAAACAGCAGCGTCATGCTGTTCCATACACAATACAAAGATAAAATTGCCGAAGACCGTTATTGCGAAAGCCCCGGCGCTGACCGCCAAGACCCCTCTACGTGGGCATGCCCATTTGGTCAAAATACCTACTTATTTGTAGGTACCTACCGCAACATCAGCAAAGCGATGATGCAAGGTGTTGAGGCATCCTTTGACTACCGCCTAACCCCAACCGTTGGCCTTAACACCAGCTACACCTTCACCCGTTCTGAGCAGCAATCGGGCGAGTTTAAAGGCCGTCCATTAAACAAAATTCCTAAGCACATGTTGAACGTGCAAGTGGATTGGGATGCCACCGATAAAGTGAATTTATGGGCACAAGGTTCAGTACGCGGCAAAACATCCGACTACATGAGCCGCACCAGTATGTCCTCCGGCACACCCGGCTATGCCTTGTACGACGTTGGTATGGTTTACCAAGTGAACAAGCACGCTAAATTAAAGGCCGGTATTTATAACGTGACCAACAAAAAAATCACCAATGACACCTATGGTGTAGTGCTTGATGGTCGCAAAATCATGGCTGGCTTAACCGTGGACTTCTAATCTACGCTTTTTCAGTTGTTTGTTTTTCTAAAGCCTGTGTTTACGCAGGCTTTTTTATTTTTGGTAACCAAGTCCAAACTCCTACCGTTACCCTCTGGGGAGTTATACGCTAGGATTAGGCAGGTGTATTTCACCCCATTGATATAAAGATAAAAGGAGTCAAGTATGAACACCACGGTTGAAAGCCGTCCTCCGCTTCCCCCATTCACGCGTGAAAGCGCTATGCAAAAAGTGCGTATGGCCGAAGATGCATGGAACACACGTGACCCACACCGCGTTTCCTTGGCCTATACCGTTGATAGCGCATGGCGTAATCGCTCTGAGTTTGTTAATGGACGGGAGCAAATCGTGGCATTTCTAACGCGCAAGTGGGCTAAGGAATATGAGTACCGTCTGATTAAAGAACTGTGGGGCACTGAAGGCAACCGAATCGCCGTACGCTTTGCCTATGAATGGCGTGACGACTCTGAAAACTGGTTCCGCTCGTATGGCAACGAGAATTGGGAGTTCGACGAGCATGGTTTAATGCGCCTGCGCTATGCCAGCATTAACGATCTAGCCATCACTGAAAGCGAACGTAAGTTTCACTGGCCACAGGGTCGTCGACCTGATGATCATCCCGGGTTAAGTGAGTTAGGTCTGTAAACCAAGGGCAGATGGGGATGCCGTGGCTGTTACTTGGTGATAACATTACCAACAACAGCAGCCCACTTAATAGGCGGCACTCCCCATTAGCCAGACCATAATTCTGCTGTTTATGGCTGCCTAGCATCAAGGAGCCACCCTCATGAGACCCACAAGGCCCCGCAGTCGCGAGCAATTAATACTGAGTCTGGCGATTACCCTTACTCAACACCCACGTGCCTCGATGGGTGAGTTGGCCACATTAGTGGGTATCAGCCGTGCAACCTTAGCCCGCCATTTTGCCTCACGCGAAGGCATGGAACAAGCCATCACAGATACCGCTGTCGCCCATGCAAGCCAAGCCCTTGAGCGCGCGCAACCCTATACCGGCACGGCTTATGAGGCCCTAAGACGCCTTATTAGCGAACTACTCCCCATTGCCGAACTGTATGCCTACGTAGGCCAGCAACAGTTAGCTGACGAAAAAATCGATAATCAGAGTATGCCGCTGCGCAACACCCTGATCACGTTATTCCAAACATGGCAAAGCAGCGGCCAAGTGCGCATTGATATGTCGGCAGCGTGGTTGGTGGAGTCGATGGCTGCCTTATTAAAAAGCACAGCAGCCATGATCCGCTCGGGACGCTTAGCCCGTTTGGATGCAGTCGATCATATTTTTGGGGTGCTGTGGGCAGGGATGAGTAAAAACTAGAAGGCTGCGTTTTATAGCCCTATTACTACACCTGAAACACCTGCCGCTAAGTCACTGACCAACTCAAGTGGCCCAGTCAGCGAATACATTAAAAACATCACCCAAATCGCAAACAAAAGGGCTATAGACAATGACACACTTAGCCACGACATCACTTTAGTGCGTAAACGTGCGTAACCGGGCTTCCATTTATTCATTGCTAATGTGTTGTTTTGGAGCCCGGTGTCTTCAGTAACCATGACACTTCCTTATACGGTATATCAATAACTTAATATATAAATAACCGACACTGAATGAGACATAAACGTATCATTTAATACAAATATGAGCAATTTATGTCAGTGTAACGTCAGTTTCATAATTTTAACTAGAAATGATTATCATTATCAAAAGATTTATTTTAGTAACCAAAGGTCTGGCTGAGAGAATCACATTGTCTTCGGGTTTTGATGCTTATATATTGTGATGGTCACATCAACCTTTCAGATAAGAATTATGCAAATCGGAATTCCAAGAGAAACGGCGCTGGGTGAAACGCGGGTTGCGGTCACCCCCGAAACCGTAAAAAAGCTGGTTGCTGCTAAACACACCGTATTGGTTGAACGAACCGCTGGTCATGCCGCACGCTACGGTGACGATGCCTATGCTGACGCGGGCGCGCAATTAGTCGATGCCCAGCAGGCCCTCGGCGCACAGTTGGTTCTTAAAGTGCAAGCACCCGATGCCAACGAGCTTGCAGCCATGAAAACGGGCACAACACTGATAGGCATGCTGGATCCCTTCAATGCCGACGGTTTATCAGCCATAGCCGCTGCTGGAATTACTGCCTTTGCCTTAGAGGCCGCTCCACGTACTACCCGTGCGCAAAGTCTGGATGTGCTGTCTTCACAAGCTAACCTAGCTGGCTATAAAGCCGTACTACTGGCTGCAAACCACTATGGTCGACTATTTCCCATGATGATGACCGCGGCCGGTACGCTTAAAGCAGCTCGTGTGGTTGTATTAGGCGCAGGGGTAGCGGGCTTACAAGCCATTGCTACGGCTCGTCGCTTAGGGGCAATGGTAGAAGCCTCTGATGTACGCCCCGCAGCGCAGGAACAGGTGGAGTCGTTGGGCGCTAAGTTTATCGAAGTCCCCTACGAAACCGAGGAAGAACGCGAGATCGCACAAGGCAGTGGCGGTTATGCCCGAGCCATGCCTGAAAGCTGGATGAAGCGACAAGCGGCTCTCGTATCAGAGCGCTGTAAACAAGCTGATATTGTAATCACCACTGCGCTAATACCGGGACGTCCCGCCCCCACCTTGATTAATGCTGAAACAGTTGAAAGCATGAAACCCGGCTCGGTCATCGTGGATTTGGCAGTGGAGCGTGGGGGTAACTGCCCGCTTTCCGTGCGCGACCAAGTCGTGGAGCACAACGGGGTCACCCTCATCGGTCTATCTAATTTGCCCGCGTTGCTTGCCACGGATGCCTCGGCACTCTACGCCCGCAACGTGCTCGATTTTCTGAAACTCATCACCGACGCGGAAGGCGGACTCGCCATTCCAGAAGATGACGACATCGTCACCGCCTGCTTAGTCACAGCAGACGGCAAGGTTACAAGGAGCGCCTGATGGAAGCTGTTAGCCCTACCCTGATTAATTTCATCATTTTCGTGCTGGCCATTTATGTCGGCTTTCATGTGGTGTGGAATGTAACCCCAGCCCTACATACGCCACTCATGGCGGTCACCAATGCCATTTCTGCCATTGTGATTGTGGGCGCTATGCTTGCCGCTGCACTAACCGAAAGCAGCTTATCGCGCTACATGGGCGTGTTCGCTGTGGCGCTAGCGGCGGTGAATGTCTTTGGTGGCTTCTTAGTCACCCGACGTATGCTGGAAATGTTCAAGAAAAAAGAACGTAAAGGGGGCAAATAATGGTTTCCATGAATCTGGTTACCCTGTGCTACCTGATTGCGTCGGTATGCTTTATTCAAGCCCTTAAGGGCTTATCTCACCCCACCACCTCGCGTCGCGGGAATACTTTTGGCATGGCGGGTATGGCTATTGCCATTCTTACCACTGCAGCACTCATTATCGAACTGGCACGCGACGGCACGGCAGGTATTGGCCTTAGCTGGGTAATATTAGGCTTAGTCGTGGGCGGCGGTATTGGTACCATCATGGCCAAACGCGTCGAAATGACCAAAATGCCCGAACTTGTGGCATTCATGCACAGCATGATTGGCCTAGCCGCAGTCGCCATCGCCATCGCCATCATTGGCGAACCCAGTGCCTTTGGAATCGCACAAGCCGAGGGTAGCATTCCCCTTGGTAACCGCCTCGAGTTGTTTATTGGTACCTTCATTGGGGCCATTACCTTCTCTGGCTCCGTCATTGCCTTTGGTAAATTATCAGGACGCTATAAGTTCAGACTATTCCAAGGCTCACCAGTCGTGTTTCCGGGGCAGCACATGCTGAACTTGGCGCTGGCACTGATTATGATTGCCGCAGGCTTATGGTTCATGATGACTCAGCAATGGACACCCTTCATTATTATGACGGTACTGGCTTTCATTCTGGGCGTACTCATTATCATCCCTATCGGCGGGGCCGATATGCCCGTGGTGGTGTCCATGCTTAATAGTTATTCAGGCTGGGCGGCGGCTGGTATTGGTTTCTCGTTGAACAACCCCATGCTGATTATCGCTGGTTCATTGGTGGGTTCGTCTGGGGCAATTCTGTCCTACATTATGTGTAAGGCCATGAA
>DATGRU010000212.1:0-10207 GCA_035303295.1 Paenalcaligenes sp. | reverse complement strand
TGATCGCTATTATTGGGCGCGCCAATAACATGTGAATAGGCTGACAAGCCCGCATCACGCAAACGCTGCAACACCACATCGCGCTGCGCTTGCTGCACCTGAATTACTGCACCGGCCTCTTCATTAAACAAGGCTTTCAATGTTAATTCGTCGCGCTGAACAGCAACTTGCTCAGGGCGAATTTTGTAATCGCCCCAGTCGGCCGCATGCGGATCGATGGTGAGCATATCGATATTCAACGAGATACCGGTTTTAGAAGCAAAACCCATCTCAGCAATGGTAGCCAACAAGCCACCATCGGAACGATCGTGATAGGCGTGAATCAAGCCATCGTTATGCAGTGAACGAATTTCGTGGAAGAAAGCTAACAACAATTCTGCATTATCGATATCAGGCGTTTGTTCACCCACCTGATTAAAGGCTTGCGCCAAAATAGACGCGCCCATGCGTTGCTGACCAAAGCCCAAATCAATCAGAATTAAGCTGCTATCACCAATATCTGTACGCAATTGCGGGGTTAAGGTTTTACGTACATCACCCACCTGAGCAAAAGCGGTCACAATTAATGATACGGGGGCGATGACGTCACGTTCTTCACCCTCTTCATCCCACGCCGTGCGCATCGACAAAGAGTCTTTACCCACGGGGATCGCTAAGCCAAGCTGCTGGCACCACTGGCTAACGGCCGTAACGGTGTCGAATAAGGCTGCATCTTGCCCCTCTACGCCACACGCTGCCATCCAGTTTGCAGACAGTTTGATATCGTGAATACCTAAGACATCAGCCGCCACCAAGTTGGTCAGTGACTCGGCCACGGCCATGCGCCCAGAAGCCGGTGCATTAAGCATCGCCAATGGAGTGCGCTCACCCATGGCCATGGCCTCACCCCGCACACCTTCGTAATCGGCCAAGGTAACAGCGCAGTCGGCCACGGGTACTTGCCAAGGGCCCACCAACTGATCGCGGCTGCACAACCCACCAACACTGCGATCACCGATGGTGATCAAGAAATTCTTACTGGCTACGGTAGGATGGCGCAATACACGGGACACGGCTTCTGCCAAAGGAATAACCGTTAAATCCAAAGGCTCTGCCACACCCGGCTGACGTTCAACCTCGCGTAGCATTTTAGGTGCTTTACCCAAAATAACGTCCATCGGTACATCGACTGCCCGAGGATTGTCAGGGTTAGCTGCTTGATCCAACGTTTCAAGACCTTCACCCAAGGTAACGCGTAACTGACGCTCTTCGGTAGCTACACCAACCACTGCCCATAAGCAGCGTTCGCGCTCAGCAATCTGCTTAAAGCGCTCTAGGTTTTCAGGCGCAATGGCTAGTACGTAGCGCTCTTGCGACTCGTTACTCCAGATTTCGGCAGGTGATAAACCGGACTCTTCCAATGGTACGTGGTGTAGATCGAAGATCGCACCACGACCTGCATCGTTGACCAACTCGGGGAAGGCATTCGACAGCCCACCCGCCCCTACGTCGTGAATCGCAATAATGGGGTTGTTTTCACCCTGCTGCCAGCAGCGATCGATGACCTCTTGTGCTCGGCGTTGCATTTCTGGGTTACCACGCTGCACTGAGTCGAAATCCAACTCGGCTAAATTCACCCCTGAACTCATACTGGATGCCGCACCCCCACCCATGCCAATACGCATGCCGGGACCACCGATTTGCACCAGCAAGGCCCCTACGGGTAGTGGATCTTTATGGGTCATGCGACCGTCGATCGCCCCCAAACCACCGGCAATCATAATGGGCTTATGGTAGCCCCAACGCTTACCACCCGCTGTTTGTTCAAAGGTACGGAAATAGCCCAGTAAGTTGGGCCGGCCAAATTCATTATTAAAGGCAGCCCCACCAATCGGACCTTCCATCATGATGTCGAGCGCCGAAGCGATGCGACTGCAAGAACCATGATTATCGGCTTCCCAAGGCTCTACGTTTTCAGGCAAACGCAAATGAGAAACGGTGTAACCCGTCAGGCCCGCTTTAGGTCGGGAACCGCGTCCAGTAGCACCTTCATCACGAATCTCACCACCTGAACCCGTGGAAGCACCGGGAAACGGCGCAATCGCTGTCGGGTGGTTATGAGTTTCCACTTTCATGAGCGTGTGTAGGGTGACCTCGGTGCGCTGGTATGCGCCTTTAGCCTCTGAATCGGGAAGCGAAGCATAAAACAACTGTGCTGGACCGCCCTGCATAATGGCCGCGTTATCCGAATACGCCACCACGGTTTTCTCAGGCTGAGCTGCATGCGTGTCACGAATCATGCCAAACAGCGTTTTGTCTTGCTGTTGGCCATCAATAACCCACTGAGCATTAAAAATTTTGTGGCGGCAGTGCTCGCTATTAGCCTGCGCAAACATGATGAGCTCAACGTCGTTTGGATTACGCTCTAAACGACTAAATGCTTCGACTAAATAATCGATTTCATCATCGGATAAGGCCAAGCCCATGTTGCGATTGGCTTGCTCTAGCGCGTCGCGGCCACCACCCAGAATATCCACATACCGCATGGGTTTTGCATCCAGCTGTTGAAACAGGGCTTCACCATTGAAGTTGGCATCTACCACGGTTTCCGTCATGCGGTCGTGCAATAAGGCGGCAATTTGCTGCAGCTGTGTTTCGCTTAAGGCTTTAGCACCCAACAAACCACGTTTGGGGCTTAAAACATAGCGCAGGCCTCGTTCTACACGACGTACACCTTGCAAGCCGCAGTTTTTAACGATATCAGTGGCTTTACTGGCCCAAGGCGAGACCGTACCAATGCGAGGCACCACCCCTAAAATCAAATCGTTTGAATTAAGCGACGCCTCGTTATAAGCAGGACGGCCATCATCTAACAACGCACGAACATTTTTGTCGTCTTCAGCCGTGAACTCAGCATCAGTAGTCCATAAATAGTAGTCGTAAAAGCCCTGAATATCGCTAATGGGCAGATCTAATTGCTTGAAGCGTTGTAACAGGCGATCGCGACGAAAAGCAGACAGGAAGGAGGAGCCGGGTAGGTGCGAGATGGAATTCACGATGAAGGTAATACAAAAGGAGAGAAAGAGATGCGCGTTATTTTAACCGCAACGGCGGGAAGAATCCCGCCTAAAGATATTTAGTGTTTAATGATCGAGTTCGTCGTCAGGCTCTGCAGGCTCGTCAGGGTAAGAAATCTCAAGAATTTCGAGCTCTTCGATGCCCCCTGGGGTACGCAAAACCACGGTATCACCTAGGTGAGCTTTAGTGATGGCACGCGCTACAGGTGAGATCCAACTAATTTTCCCTTTTAACGGTTCTGCTTCATCAATACCCACGATGGTTACTGTGGTTTCTTCGCCATCCATGTTGACGTACGTGACCGTAGCGCCAAAGAAGACCTGATCCCGATTAGGCTGCAAAGCCGGATCCACCACTTCAGCAATTTGCATGCGCTTGGTTAAAAAACGAATACGTCGGTCAATCTCGCGCAAACGCTTTTTACCGTAAATGTAGTCACCATTTTCAGAACGGTCACCATTTGAAGCCGCCCACGATACTACCTGTACCACTTCGGGGCGCTCGACATTCATCAATTGCTTAAACTCGCGCCGCAGCTCCCGATAACCGTGCACTGTGATGTAATTTTTTGTTCCTGCAGGAATACTGACAGATGGTGCGACCAAGTCGTCATCCAGATCGTCGTCGTTTTCTTTGACAAAGGCTTTACTCATATACCCTCCTAAGCAACGCCACTTATAACCAATCGGCCCAAACCGGACGCAAGTCGGACGGCGTTGCAGGCAACTGTCCTATATCCAAGCGCCCTTCACCCGGCCCGTGAAAATCGGAGCCACATGACACTTCAAAATTAAAACGCTTCGCCACTTTTGCGTACGCAATGTAATCACTCTCGGTATGACTACCGGTAATCACTTCAATTGCCTCGCCACCCAGCGCCTTAAACTGATCAAATAAGGCATCAAATTGCATGGGTGTGTAATCATAACGTCCGGGGTGCGCAATCACCGCTTTTCCACCCGCTGCGTGAATCCAACTTACCGCATCGTCTAAAGTAGCCCACTGCATGGGGACATAAGCAGGCTTGTGGTCACCTAGATAACGTTTAAACACCTCGCCCATACTGGCGCAGTAATTCTGTTCAATTAAATAACGTGCAAAATGGGTTCGGCTTACAAGCTCAGGGTTACTGGCATAAGCTAGCGCCCCTTCGTAGGCCCCAGAAACGCCTAGCTCGCCCAATTTACGCGCCATTTCTTTGGCCCGTCCGACCCGGCCAGCACGTATATACGTGAGCGCATCATTTAGCTGCTCGGATTGTGGATCGATACCTAAGCCCACAATATGCACTGTACGGTTGCACCACGTAACGGATATCTCCACGCCGGGGATGAATTGAATACCCAGAGCGTGAGCCGCTTGCGACGCTTCGCTTAAACCACGTAACTCATCGTGATCGGTTAGAGCCCACATGCTTACACCATTAGCCGCGGCGCGCTCAGCCAACTGGGCTGGCTTCAACACACCATCGGACCGTGTAGAGTGACTATGTAGATCGATACACAGATGAGATTGACTCATAAGACCCCTGTTTTTACATCAAAAAATTACGTAAGACATCAAGCTGTCTATCATCTCGCAAGGTGGGTGCGTGCCCAACCCCTGCAACCTCATACAGTTGGGCCTGATCGTTTAGCTGCAACATTCGTTCTGCCGTCGCTCTCGATAGCAAATCAGACTGTTCGCCACGTACTATTAATACGGGTGACTTAATGGCTTGAAAAGATTGCCACAATAAGGCTTCTGCACCAGCCAGCGCACCATTAATTTGAGCCGTAAAGCCTTCGGCAATCTTCATGTCGTAATGCCTGACCCAACGACCTTGTTTATTTCGTACTAATACGTTGCGGGTAAGCTCACGCCAATCTTCATCCGTATGTGGACCAAACTCGGCACAACTTTGGCGAATATATGCCTCGGCGCTATCAAAATCAGTAAAACTGACCGCTTGTCCTACTTGGCTAGCGATACGTGCTAAACCAGCCGTTTCAATCGTCGGCCCTATATCATTAAGCACGATTTTGCCTAACGGCAAACCCAGCGACGCATCTAAACCATTCGGATTTGTCGTAGACACCGCAGCCGATAACTCAAGCAAGCCTACCAGACCCAACGCCACCAGACCACCCATGGAAGTACCGATCCAGTCGAGTTGTTTAGGCTGCAAACGGGCTATAAGCGTCAGCATGTCGGCCACATATTGGGGTACAGCATAGAGCGTGGGTGCAAGTAACCAATCGGAGCGCCCTCTGCCAACGATATCCGGGCAAACCACTCGGTACTCGTGCGCAAAAGTTCGGGCAACGCGATCAAAGTCTCTGCCTGTGCGACTTAACCCATGTACGCACAGCAGCACTTTGGGATTATGAGGATCGCCCCATTCCCAATAAGCCATACGATGCGCACCAGCCGCACTCGTGCACAGTACATAATCTAAGCGTGGACCCACCTCTCCGACTGTCATAAGCCAAGCCTACTCTGCAATAAAGGCAAAGCTTCATTGTATCGCAGCCAATAGTCAGCACCCACCGCAACGGTCTATTACAGTCCACTTTTGCCACCCCGAACGACGGCCTATTACTGTTTGCTGCTAAGCTAAGCAGCAAACAGTAACGCGGGCTGTTCGATATAAGTTCTAAGCGTTTGAATAAAGGCAGCCGCATCGTAGCCATCAACAATACGATGATCAAACGATGAGGATAAGTTCATTGTTTTGCGAATAACGATCGCATCACCCTGAACACAAGGCAATTCCACTATTTTATTCACGCCGATTACGGCCACTTCCGGGTAGTTGATAATGGGCGTGGCAACCACCCCTCCTAACGCTCCCAAACTGCTTAAACTAATGGTGGAACCAGTGGCTTGTTGGTGCTTTAAGGTGCCTTGTTTTGCCGCTTGCGATAAGGTCACAATTGCCGCTGCGCAATCCCAAATATCCAAATACTGCGCAGCATGAATCACCGGCACCATCAAGCCCTGCTCTGTTTGGGTAGCGATGCCTACGTTTATATCTTCGTATTCGTGCAACTCGTAGTTTTCCTCATCAAATACGGCATTTAAGCGTGGATGTTCGTTCAGCGCTAAGCACAAACCTTTAACCAGAAAAGGCAGTAAGGTGAGGTGCGCACGCTGATTTACATACTTATTGTTTAAGGTGGCTCGCAAGCGCTCAAGTTCGGTGACATCGACCGACTCCACATACGTAAAATGCGGAATCTGTTGGCTAGATCGCTCCATCTTTTGCGCGATCTGTCGCCGCATTCCTCGCACCGATCGTTTAGTCATGCCTCCCCGTTCTGCCGTACTGGAGTCCATCGATTGGTGCTGACCACCCTGCTGTAGCACCTGGTTCTGCTGCACCAAATAACGATCTAAATCACCATGACTAAGCTGGCTTAACTGCAACGCACGCGCTACCTCGGCTAACGATAATCCCAAATCAGCCACTCGTTTTCTTACTGTCGGTGATGCCAATACCCCTTTGACCAACTCGTCATGATCCGGGTGTAAGAAAGCGACATTGTCATTTTCCAAGGGCGTATGGGCATCTACTGTGGCGGCGGGTTCAGGGGTTTCCTCGATGGCGGGAAGCGTTTCAGCGTGTATGGCCTCATCTGCTTTATTTGAAGTTTCCCCCTCTTCACCTAGCGCAATCTGTATCAAATCGGCTCCAACTCGAAGAATATCCCCTGCCTCGCCATCCAGTTGTTGCACTCTGCCACTAACGGGTGAACTGATATCAACAGACACCTTGTCGGTCATCACGCTGGCCACGTTTTGGTCTGCTTCAACCCAATCCCCCACCCGTACCAACCAGCGTACTAATTCAACCTCGGCAATGCCTTCACCAATATCTGGGATTTTGATAACGTAGTTTGACATCAGAGGCCCTCCATAGCAGTACGGTACGCTGCTGCAAGTCGTTTAGGCACCGGGAAATAGACCCACTCTTGCGCATGCGGATACGGTGTGTCCCAGCCGGTTACGCGCAAAATGGGGGTTTCAAGCGAATAAAAACAATGCTCTTGCACCAATGCTGCCAACTCAGCCCCAAATCCAGCCGTACGCGTGGCCTCATGCACAATGACACAGCGGCCAGTTTTTGTGACGGACCGAACGATAGTTTCTAAATCGACAGGCCATAAGGTACGCAAATCAATTACTTCTGCCTTCACCCCTGATAGCTCGGCTGCCGCTTTGGCCACGTGCACCATCGTTCCATAGGTCAGCACCGTGATGTCGCTGCCCTCTAGTGCTACGGCTGCCTTATCTAAGGGTACAGAGTAATAAGACTCGGGCACTTGTGCATCCGCGTGATCACGCCACGACACTAAGGGGCGATCGTGAAAGCCATCAAAAGGCCCGTTATACAAGCGCTTAGGCTCCAGAAAAATAACGGGGTCATCCGACTCAATCGACGCAATCAACAAACCCTTTGCATCGTATGGATTCGATGGCATCACCGTACGTAAACCAGCCACGTGCACAAATAGAGCCTCGGGGCTTTGGCTGTGCGTCTGCCCGCCATAAATCCCGCCACCGCATGGCATTCGAATGGTGACTGGTGCGTTGAAATCCCCTGCGGAGCGGTAACGGATGCGAGACAGTTCAGAGACGATTTGATCCATTGCCGGATAAAAATAATCGGCAAACTGAATCTCGACCACTGGCCTAAGACCGTAAGCCCCCATGCCGATTGCCGTGCCCACAATGCCACTTTCAGAGATGGGTGCATCAAAGACACGATGTTTGCCATACCTCTGCTGCAACCCATCGGTGCAGCGAAAAACGCCGCCAAAGTAACCCACATCTTGCCCATACAACACCACATCAGGATTACGCTCTAGCATCACATCAAGCGCTGAGCGCACCGCTTGCCCCAAACTCATGGAGACCGCACCGACCTCAACGGCTGTATCGGATCGCTTCATAAGCCCTCCTCCAGCTGGCGACGCTGTTGTTGCAAATGAGGCGGCATCACCGCATACACATCCTCAAAAATCGTACGTCGATGCAAGTCGGCCGCCATCGTTGTACCGCCTGACTCTTCAGCCGCTTTCTGCGCTGCTAGGACCTCGTTTTGTAACTCATCGTGTAAGGCCTGATGCTGGTCTTCACTCCATTGACCAATTTGTAGTAGATGTTGTTTCAATCGGGTGATTGGGTCACCAAGTGGAAAATGCGCCCATTCATCATCCGGGCGGTATTTGCTGGGATCATCAGAGGTGGAATGCGGCCCACCACGATACGTCACCCATTCAATTAATGTCGGGCCATGATTGGCACGTGCGCGCTCGGCCGCCCACTGTGACACAGCATAGCAAGCCAGCACGTCATTACCATCCACCCTTAAAGCAGCTAAGCCTGTACCTAAACCACGTGCAGCAAAGGTATTATCTTCACCCCCAGCCATGGCTTGAAAGGTGGAAATGGCCCACTGATTATTCACCACATTTAGAATTACAGGCGCCCGATACACATGAGCAAAGGTTAAGGCCGTTTGAAAATCACCCTCTGCTGTGGCGCCATCGCCAATCCAACTGGATGCAATGCGCGTGTCGCCCTTAATAGCCGAGGCCATTGCCCAGCCTACCCCGATTAAAAAACGGGTCGCTAAATTACCTGACACCGAATAAAAACCCAGTTCGCGACGTGAGTACATGGCCGGTAACTGCCGGCCTTTTAAGGGGTCGCATGCGTTAGAGTACAACTGACACATCAGGTCCAAAATGGGTATACCACGCGCAAACAAAAGACTTTGTTGGCGGTAAGAAGGGAAACACATATCATCAGCACGCAGCGCGAGTGCCTGAGATGTTGCAATGGCCTCTTCCCCAACCGCTTGTACATAAAATGATATTTTTTTCTGACGCTGGGCATGAAACATACGCGCATCAAAAATACGCGTCAGCAGCATGATGCGTAATGCTTGAAGCTTTTGCTCCAAACTCATCGCATCGGCCCAGTCCCCCTGTGCTCTACCCTCATCATCCAGAACCCGAATTAAGCCATAGGCAAAATCACTAAGGTCTTGGGGGCGCGCATCAATAGGCGGCTTCGGTGCAAAGCCTGCAGGCTGCAATCGCAAAAAAGAAAAATCAGACGCTTCGCCGGGGCGAGCGGGTGGATCAGGAACATGTAATCGTAACGACATCGTCTGCTCCTTGTGACTTTGAAATATCTTATGGACGTTTCAACGGCTTACTCTAACCATACAGCGGCCTTGTGGGCTTCCACATCATGGTTACCCATGAGAAAAGAATATACAACTCGCGTTTATACCCAATTAGAGCTCGTTTTTTGCTTACTCTTGACATTCCAACGGTGGGAAGGTTTAAGCTTGCTACACTACTTTTCTATTCGTCTAGCCGAGTCACCACCATGTCACCTACCGCCTCGTCACCTGATCGTCCCCAAATCCTTAATCTGCAGATTGAAGGTATGCACTGCGCTTCGTGTGTAGGTAGAGTGCAGCGAGCCTTATCCGCCGTGGAGGGTGTGAAACAGGTATCGGTCAATCTAGCAACCGAACGGGCTGACATCGAGGCAGACCAAACCATCGCGCTTCCCTCCCTCATCAAAGCCGTGGAGGACATCGGCTTTAAAGTGGCCGAGCACACCACCGAATTAGTGGTGGATGGCATGACGTGTGCTTCGTGCGTGGGTCGTGTGGAGCGTGCTCTTAAGGCCGTACCCGGTGTCTCTGAGGTGAACGTTAATTTAGCAACTGAGCGCGCCACCATTCGCGGCTCCGCCTCGGCTAATGTATTGATTGATACCGTGACTAACGCAGGCTACCCCGCCAAAGCCGCTAGTTCAGCAGCCAGCACGCAAGACGACGAGTTATCCGCCAAACGTGAAGCCGAAAGTCGAGGCTTAAAACGTGACTTCTGGTTAGCGATGCTATTCGCTGTACCGGTGTTTATTTTGGAGATGGGGTCGCACTTAATTCCAGCCATGCACAGGGCCATCGAACAGAGCATTGGCTTACAGACCAGTTGGTATATTCAATTTGTATTAACTACCCTCGTGCTACTTATTCCCGGCCAACGCTTTTACCGTTTAGGGTTTCCAGCGCTATTCCGCCTTGCTCCCGACATGAACTCCTTGGTGGCTGTGGGTACGCTCGCCGCTTACGCTTACTCGG
>DATGRU010000211.1:0-2138 GCA_035303295.1 Paenalcaligenes sp. | reverse complement strand
GTTGTATTTTCTGCTGCAGTTGTTGCACAAACACCTGCAGCGCCTGCAGCCGCTACTACTGAAAGCTCAGTTACCACAGGTGCTACAGCCGGTAGCTCTACAGGAACGGGTGCAGCAGGTGCGGGTGCGTCTGCGGGTGCTGGCGCCGGAGCCGGGGCTGGAGCAGCGGCGGCTGGCGTTAGTGCAGCAGCTATTTCGGTTCCAGTAGCAGCTGTAGCAGTGGGTGCAGTGGCTGTAGCCGGTATTGTTGCCGCGGCAGCGCAATCCTCGGGTAGTAGCGATAGCGGCACTAGCCACTCTATTACTCCTAGCCACCACTAAGGTCCGTTTCTGGGCCGGGTTTCCGGCCCTTATTTTTAAGGTTGTGTAATGAGCCTCGCTGTGCGTGGCCGTTTGTGGCGGACGATAGTTGCTTATGTAACGGTTTTGGTTGGGGCTGGTTTTAGCTCAACAATAGGGGCCCAACCTAGCAGTATGGGCTTAACGGGCTTAATCCATATGCCCAGCGCCCGCATGGAGGCCGATGGCAGCTTCATCGCTGGTTATGCGCACGCTAAACCCTATAGTGCACCATACGTTTCTGTTCAAGCTTTGCCTTTCTTGCAATTGGCAGGGCGCTATACCCGTATACACGGCATTGATACTGGCGTAACGCCCGGTTGGGAAAACTATGGCGATTACAAAGATAAGGCGGCGTCCTTTAAGTTACGCTTACTTCCTGAAAATGCATGGGGCTACCGTTGGATCCCCGAAGTTGCTATAGGTGGTGACGACTTGCATGGCACAAAGTTATTTGCCAGTCAGTTCGTTGCCGCAAATAAACAATTCAATGTAGCAGGTGTGAATGCCGACTTCACACTAGGTTACGGTAGACAGCGTATCGGTGGTTTGTATGGTGGTGCGCGGCTAAGCCTAGACTCGCTGCCTTCATGGGCTGTGGTGGTTGAATACGATCGTACGAATTATCACTATACCGATCACTACTCACGTACGGGTTTGGCACCGCGTAGCACAGGTGCATGGGGCGGGGCGCTTGAGTATCGCTACGGTTCTTTATCGCTACAAGCTGGACGTATGCATGGTCAAAATGTGTACAACGTTTCACTTAATTTACCGCTGCAAAAGCGCGAGTTCATACCCAAGCTGGAAGAGGCAGGGCCGTTTGCGAATGGGGCGTGGGCAAGCTCGGCAGCGCGACCTACTGCACTGCAATGGAATGAAGATGAGCAATGGCGCTTGCGCATGTTGCAGGCCTTCTACACTGAAGGTTTAACTAATGTAGAGGTAGCGTGGCGTGACGGCGTGTTGGCTTTGTCTTTTTCCAGCGCTCGTTATCGTTATGCGACACGTGGTATAGGCCGTGCAGCCCTGTTGGCACTTGCGCACGCGCCGCTCGAGACCGAGCGCATGGAGCTGACCTGGAAAACCCATGGTATGGGTGGTATGACGTGGTCTTTTTACGATGTCACGGTTTTACAGCGTTACTTCGCTGGTACAGCGTCTCGCGCTCAATTAGCACATGCAATGAGCTTGCATTACGCCGACCCAAAGGGGCGCAGTGAAGCAGCTCGCGCTAATGATATTGATGAAACCTTATACGAGTTAGCGCAACAACGTACAGGGCGTTTTGCTTTTAACCGGAATTTGGTGGCATTCAGTGCTAATGCACCGGGGCTTGCTACGTTTTCAGTCAACCCCTATATCACCACCTACCTGAACGACCCAAGTGGGGCGTTTAAGTACGACGTCGGTTTAAACCTGAATGCCAATATTACGCCGGCACGTGGCTGGCTAATTAAGGGTGGGGTTATGGGCAGCCTTAGCGAGAACATCAGTGATGTAACGCAAAAGTCGAACTCCGTGTTGCGTCATGTACGTTGCGATTTGGCCGAGTTTCGTAAAGCGGCACGCGTTAAGGTGAATCATCTTACGCTTAGCCGGTACTGGCATCCGGCCACCCGTACCTATGTGCGAGCTTCGGCTGGCTTGTATGAAGAGATGTACGGCGGGGTGGGTGTACAGGCATTGCACCTTGATAGGCGCGGGCGTTTTGCTTGGGACGTTGCCGTCGATGCGGTGCAAAAGCGTAATTACAAGGGAACAGGTTTTGCTGATTACAAAACCGTTACCGCAATTGG
>DATGRU010000210.1:0-2528 GCA_035303295.1 Paenalcaligenes sp. | reverse complement strand
AGAACGTGCAGCCACCCGAGCAAGTTCAGGCGGCCTTTGATGACGCTGTGAAGGCGGGACAAGACCGTGAGCGTCAAATTAACGAAGGTAATGCGTACGCTAATAAAGTGCTTCCTGAGGCGCAGGGTTATGTAGCACGTATGCTTGAAGAAGCAGAGGGTTACCGTGCTACGGTGGTGGGTGATGCTCGAGGGGATACGGCCCGTTACTTAAGTGTGGAAAGCGAGTACGTGAAAGCCCCTGGCGTGATGCGTGATCGCTTGTATCTCTCAACGATGCAAGAAATCCTCGAGACAAGCAGCAAGGTTATGGTTGATGTGCCCACAGGTAATAATATGTTGTATTTGCCTCTGGATAAAATTACTGGGCAAGTCGCGCGTCCATCGCAAGGCTCCGCAGCGACGGGTAGCGACTCAAACAGTGCTGTAGCAGGTGCGGGCGCGGGTGCAGCCACGGGTTCAAGCTCGAATGGTGGCACAACGCAAACGATTCCGTCTTCGTTAGGTAGCAGTAATAGCCTTGCGAATCCCTATTCACCTTATTCACGCTAGGAGGTCACGATGCAACGTCTGTTTCCTGCTCTGATCGCCCTGGCCATAGCTCTGGCGATACTCTCTTCCTCGGTTTTTGTAGTGCGTGAACGCGATCTCGCGTTAGTGTTTGCGCTGGGGGAAGTTAAAGAATCCATCACTAAACCCGGTCTGTATTTTAAACTGCCGCCGCCATTCCAAAACGTGGTTACATTGGATAAGCGTTTGCAGACCATCGAAAGTAAAGACCCTGAACGTATTCAAACGGCCGAAAAGAAGAACTTGCTGATCGACCTGTACGTTAAATGGCGTATTTCTGATCCGCGTTTATTCTACGTAACCTTCGGTGCTTCTGATCGTGGCGCGGTTGAGCGCCTTCAAGCACAAATTCGTGACGCGTTGAACGCTTCCGTTAACATTCGTACGGTTAAGGAAGTGGTATCTGACGAGCGTGACGCGATCATGCGTGAGATTCTCACTGCTGTTGAGGCCCGCGCCAGACCTTTAGGTGTGGAAGTGGTAGACGTCAGGTTACGCCGTCTTGATTTTGCACCAGAAATTTCCGAGTCGGTTTACCGTCGTATGGAAGCTGAGCGTAAACAAGAGGCCAACCGTTTGCGTGCTACGGGTGCTGCTGAAAGTGAGCGTATTCGTGCTTCGGCTGATCGTGAGCGTCAAGAGCTTATTGCTGATGCTTACGCCAAAGCCCAAGCGATTCGAGGTGAAGGTGAAGGGGAGGCCGCCGGTATTTATGCTTCGGCCTACCAAAACAATCCCGAGTTTTACCGTTTCTACCGCAGTTTAGAGGCGTATCGTGGGGCCTTCAACGCACCGAATGACACGTTAATTCTTAGTCCTGAGTCCGAGTTCTTCCGCTACTGGACAGAAAGTCAGGACACAGAAGCGAATCGTTAAACTACATAAGTTGGCATAGCTTGCCAACTTATGCACTGATTCGTTTATACTAACGTGTAAGTTATTTACACCATATCGCAAGCGACTTGGCAGGCTTACGCCCCAAGTCGTTTTTTTGTTTGTCTGCTGCATAGCAACGCAGCATGAGGCTAATTCATGTCTAATTGGTTGTTGCCTGAAAGTCTGGCTGATATTTTGCCTGCCGAGGCTCGACGTATCGAAGAGTTGCGCCGGTATCTACTCGACCTTTATCGCACGTATGGGTTTGAACTGGTAGCGCCGCCGTTGGTGGAATACCTTGAATCGCTACAGGCCATATCCGGTACCACATTGAATTTGCGTACGAATAAGCTGGTAGATCAGCTTTCGGGGCGTACGATGGGGGTGCGTGCCGATATCACGCCGCAAGCAGCGCGTATTGATGCGCACTTGCTTAACCGTGAAGGGGTAACGCGTTTGTGTTATTGCGGGACGGTATTGCATGCGCGTCCAGCGGGCTTGTTATCCGATCGCGAACTCATTCAAATTGGCGCTGAAATTTTCGGTTATGCCGGTGTTGAAGCTGATATCGAAATTATTCAGTTGGCGTTGGCAAGTGTTGAGCGTGCTGGTGTGAAACATGCTCGGCTCGATTTGAACTTGCCGGCTATTGGTCAAGCGCTTATTCAGCACGATTCGGCACTGGTGCCTTTTGCTTCTGATATCTTTAATTTGCTAAGTGCTAAAGACACACCGGGCATACGTGAGTTGGCTCAAATAGCTCCCGACTGTCGTACCGAAAGCATTCAGTACTTACTTGCCTTAACCGGCCTGTATGGCGAAGCAGAAGAAACCATAGCGCGTGCGCGTAAAAGTCTGCCCGAGTTGCCCCAAATTGTAGAGGCACTCAATAGTCTGGAAAATCTCTACTCTGCACTGGTCGGCCAAGATATCACCATTGATTTGGCTGATATGGGCGGTAGTTATGGTTATCACACTGGGGTGGTGTTCTCGGTGTACGCGCCCGATTGGCACGATGCATTGGTACGTGGCGGGCGTTATGACGGGGTGGGGGCGATGTATGGTCGCTCACGTCCTGCAACA
>DATGRU010000209.1:0-26858 GCA_035303295.1 Paenalcaligenes sp. | reverse complement strand
CCCATGTGGACAGTGTCAGGCATGTACCGAAATCGATGCTGGCCGCTTTGTGGACTACGTCGAGCTCGACGCCGCCTCGAATCGGGGTGTAGATGAAATGACGCAGTTGCTTGAGCAGGCGGTGTATGCCCCCAGCTCTGGGCGCTACAAAGTCTACATGATTGACGAGGTGCACATGTTGACCGGCCACGCGTTTAACGCCATGTTAAAAACGCTGGAAGAGCCGCCCGCACACGTGAAGTTCATCTTGGCAACCACCGATCCGCAAAAAATTCCGGTTACGGTGCTGTCCCGTTGTTTGCAGTTCAATTTAAAGCAGATGACGGTGCCTGCAATTGTTGAGCATTTGGATGGTATTTTGCAGCAAGAGGGGATACCTTTCGAGCTGCCGGGCTTGCGCTTGTTGGCGCAGGCTGCAGCCGGATCCATGCGTGACGCCTTGTCGTTAACAGACCAAGCCATTGCCTACAGTGCGGGTAGTCTAAGTACCGAGGCTGTGCAAGGCATGTTGGGCACCATCGATCAAGGACATTTGGTGCGGTTGCTAAACGCATTAGGGCAGCGTGATGCCAGTGTGGTGCTGCAAGTGGCTGATGATTTGGCTTCGCGTGGGTTGTCTTATTCAGCAGCCTTGGCGGATTTGGCTGTGTTGTTATCGCAAATAGCCATCGAGCAACGCTTGCCAGGTAGCACGCCCGCGGAAAACCCACTGCAAACTGACATTCAGAACCTCGCGCAAAACTTAGGGCCTGATTTTATTCAGCTGTTTTACTCGGTGGCTGTACACAGTCGTAACGAGCTCAGCTTGGCACCCGATGAATACGCTGGTTTTGTCATGGCGTGCTTACGTATGCTGGCGCTGATGCCTGACGACGCGAACCCGCAAGCGGTGCCACCAACAGTAATCAGTCCGCCTACCGCGTCTCAGCCCGAACCAAGCACACCATCACAGACGACAGCGGCAGCACAAACGGGTTCTGAAGTGCAAGCCACAGCACCGCAGGCAGAGCCACCGGTGCAGCAACAGCAGTCACAACAGGCGCAGTCTCCATCACAACCACCGGTTCAGCAAGCGGCCCCACAGGATGCACCGGCAGTTCAGCCTAAACAGGTTTCAGCACCCGCTGCTACAGAGTCTGATGTGCTTCCACAGGTAGAAAGCGCTACAGCTATACCTGCTGCCGATAAACCGGCGTCCCCAGTTAGTGGGGGCGAGAGTTCGGCCGAGCCGCTCCCCCCCGTCGTCATGGTGGGTGGAACGGCTCTACAGAAAAACGCTGAAACAAGCCCAGCCAACGGAGCGGCTGCTCCGCATTACGATGAGACCCCTGCATGGGAAGATCTCCCCGTTGCTGACGAGAGCGGCAGTGCACAGGCTGCACCTGCGTTTGCAGAGCACGAACCACCCGAAGACTTCGATCAAGTTCCTTTCGATGATCAAATCCATGGTGGTGACGACGATGACAGCCTGCCGGCCGAACAGGCAGGAGCCGCAGCGAACTTTAGCGCAGATGAAGTCAGCGCCTTACTGGGTGCGGCTAAAGACGATTCACCCGCAAAGCGTGTTAGCTTGCGACGTATGCAAGCTAAAGACTGGCCTGCGGTGGCTGCTTCCTTAGCGCTAAGTGGCTGGGCGGCTGAACTTGCTCGCCAAAGTGAGTGGGTGGGGGTTGAGGATCAATGCGTCACATTACGTGTGGCGATACGCTCAGCTGACGACAGTCAGGCCAAAACACGGTTAACCACGGTACTAGCCGAATATTTTGGCGAAGTATTACGTGTACAGATTGAATACGGTGATACCGGTTCGGATACCGCCCATGCGGTAGAACAGGCAGAGCGAGAGCAGCGTCAACTGCGCGCTGAAGCCGATGCCAAGGTAGACCCATTAGTAGTGGCATTAATCAATACGTTTGATGCCACCTTACTGCCCGGCTCGGTTCGAGCCAATCACCATCAGGCAGCATCGCTGCAAACAAACTAACCTGCTAATTAACATTTAGGACTACTCCTTATGATGAAAGGACAAATTGCGGGCTTGATGCGTCAGGCTCAGCAAATGCAAGAAAACATGAAAAAGGCGCAGGAAGCCTTGGCAAATATCGAAGTTGAAGGGGCTTCGGGTGGTGGTTTAGTCACCGTAGTGATGACATGCCGTCATGATGTGCGTCGCGTCACCATCGACCCCACCTTGCTTGAGGAAGATAAAGACATGCTTGAAGACCTCGTGGCTGCCGCGTTTAACGATGCATTACGTAAGGCAGAAGCTAAATCCCAAGAAGAAATGGCGTCGGTAACGGCTGGTTTGCCGCTACCCCCCGGGATGAACTTACCCTTCTAATGTCAGAAATTCAGTTGCCTGAGCCCGAACCGTTACGGGCTCTGATCGATGCGTTGCGCCGCTTACCTGGCGTTGGCGAGCGCACTGCACGACGCATGGCCTATCACCTGTTGCAGCACGATGTAAATGGCGCTGCACAGTTAGGACAAGCGTTGGAGCGGGCTTCCCGTAGCTTGCTCCATTGTGAACGTTGCAATAGTTTTAGTGAGACCCCACTTTGCCAAATCTGTTCGAACAGTCGACGTGATCCGTCACTGTTATGTATTGTCGAAACCCCCGCTGATCAAAACATGGTCGAGGCTAGTCATGGGTATCGAGGCTTATATTATGTGTTGATGGGCCGTCTTGCTCCGATTGAAGGGGTAGGGCCCGATCAACTGCAATTTGATCGTTTACTTAAGCGAGCATCCGACAGTGAGGTGCGAGAAGTTATTCTGGCCACCAACTTCACTGCTGAAGGTGAAACCACCGCTCATTACCTAGCAGAGATACTGCGCAGTCGTGATATTAAAGTAACGCGTCTAGCCCGAGGTGTTCCGGCTGGTAGCGAGCTTGAGTATGTTGATGCCAGTACGATCGCTTGGGCGCTGCAAGAACGTCGTGACACCTAGCGCGTGTTGCGACAAAATAAACTACATCATAGACTTAGCAGATTTCCACGTAAAAGAGTGCTGCCGCAGCAGGCGTAGCACTCACTAAAAAACCTAATAAAGGGGCCTTTGACATGACAGTCTCTCGTCGCCAAATGTTGAAAATAGCCGGCCTAGCTGGCGGTATTGCTGCCTTTCCGTCCATAGGGCGAGCACAATCAACCATAGAAAAAAAAGATGTAACCATCGCGGTGGGTGGTAAAGCACTCATTTACTACCTGCCTTTATCGATTGCTGAAATTAACGGATATTTCTCCGATGAAGGGTTAAACGTCCGCGTGGTGGACTTTGCGGGTGGTTCGCGCGCATTGCAAGCTGTAGTCGGCGGCAGTGCGGACGTCGTGTCCGGTGCATTCGAGCACACCATTAACCTGCAGTCACGCGGTCAGTTCTATCGCACCTTTGTACAGCAGGGCCGTACACCGGCGATCGTGTTGGCGGTATCCAAGAAAAACATGCCCGATTACCAGTCGCCTGCCGACTTAAAAGGGAAGAAAATCGGGGTGACAGCACCTGGTTCGTCCACCAACATGATGGTGAACTTTTACTTGGAAAAAAATGGCTTAAAGCCTTCTGATGTCTCCTTTATTGGTGTGGGTGCCGGAGCAGGCGCGATTACTGCGTTGCGTACCGGTCAAATCGATGCCATAGCGAACTTGGATCCAGTGATCGCAACGCTGCAAAAAGACGATGAGATTCAAATCATCGCCGATACCCGTACGGTTGCCGATACAAAAGACATTTTTGGTGGCAACATGCCTTCAGGTTGTTTGTATGCCTCACACAGCTTCCTTGAGCAAAACCCCGGTACCGCTCAGGCCTTAGCGACAGCGATTGTTCGTGCCGATAAATGGATTCACGCTACTGCACCTGAAGAAATTGCGAAAACGGTGCCAGAGGCGTACTTGTTAAATGATCCCGATCTCTACATACAGTGCTTGCGGGCTAACCTTGAAGCGGTTTCCCCCGATGGTATGGTCGATGAAGATGGTCCACAGACTGCATTAAATGCCATGGCTGCTTTTGCCCCGAATCTGGAAGCCAGCGATATCGATGTTAGCCAGATCTGGACAAACGACTTCGTGATTAACGCTAACAAGAAGTTGTCTAATGTCTGAAGCAGCACTCAATTTAAGTAACGTCAGCTGCGTATTTGCCTCTCGTGATGGACAGGGGCAATACGTAGCAGTAAAGGATGCTAGCCTAACGGTGGCCCCCGGCGAATTCGTTTCAGTCGTAGGGCCTACAGGCTGTGGTAAGTCGACGCTGTTGAACGTGGCGGCAGGTTTGCTTGCGCCCTCAGCAGGGGAAGTGGAAGTATTTGGGAAGCCATTAAACGGTATTAACCGTCGGGCTGGCTACATGTTCCAAGGGGAAGCACTATTCCCCTGGCGTAGCGCTTTATCAAACGTGATGGCAGGTCTCGAGTTTGATGGTAAGCCTAGCGCTGAATCCGAAGCGATGGCGCGTGACTGGTTAAAACGTGTAGGTTTAGGTGGTTTTGAAGACCGCTACCCGCATCAAATGTCGGGGGGTATGCGTAAACGTGCCATGTTGGCTCAAACCTTAATTCGCGACCCAGACATTATTTTGATGGATGAGCCGTTTTCAGCCTTGGATATCCAAACCCGTCAGCTCATGGAAAACGAGGTGCTGGAAATTTGGATGGCCAGTCGTAAAGCCGTGCTATTCATCACACATGACTTGGATGAAGCCATTGCCATGAGTGACCGTGTGGTGGTGTTATCAGCCGGTCCCGGAACGCATCCCATTGGTGAATTCCATATCGATTTAGAGCGTCCACGCGACGTTGCAGAGGTGCGTAATAATCCCCGTTTTGTCGAGCTGCATGCCGCGATTTGGGACGTATTACGTGAAGAAGTATTGAAGGGCTATGCCCAGCAGAAGCGGGCTTAATATGGCTAAAAATAAAGGTTTATCAACATTCCAGTTACGTTTCTGGCAAATTTTATTGCTGGTTATTGTGCTGGTGGCATGGCATTACGCATCTAAAGATCGTAATTTTGCCTTTTTCTTCGGTCAGCCCGTTGAGGTGGCCAAAGTCATTTGGGCGTGGTTTGTGACCAATGCTGATATTTACCATCATCTGGGCATTACGTTGTCCGAAACGATGTTGGCGTTCATCATCGGTACGGTTGCTGGTTTGGCCTTTGGTTTATGGCTGGGCTTGTCACCGGGCGCTAGCAAGCTGTTAGACCCGTATATCACGGCAGCTAACTCTATGCCGCGCGTGATTTTGGCGCCGATTTTCGGTATGTGGTTTGGTCTAGGTATCTGGTCTAAAGTGGCGCTGGCGGTTACGTTGGTGTTTTTTATCGTATTCTTTAACGTTTATCAGGGTGTACGAGAAGTTAGCACGACGTTATTAGATAACGCCAAAATGTTAGGCGCTAACCGCAAGCAATTGCTTAGACACGTGTATATTCCCTCGGCAACCAGCTGGGTGTTTTCCAGTTTGCACACCTCTGTCGGTTTAGCTTTTGTTGGGGCCGTGGTAGGTGAGTATTTGGGTTCTGCCGCGGGTGTGGGCTATTTGATTCTGCAGGCCGAAGGCACCTTGGATGTGAATACGGTCTTTGCGGGGATCATTGTATTGACGGTCTTTGCGTTAATTCTCGACTTAATGGTGTCGGTCATCGAGAACCGCTTACTGGCTTGGCGGCCTAAAGCAGGCGAAACAGCGAAGATGTAAGCCCATTGATGTCATTGATGGGGTATTAAAAAAAGCGGCTACTTTTTATGAGTAGCCGCTTTTTTATGGCGTTAAAAATACCTTAGCTTTGTTTGTGTTTAGCCAGCAGTTGGTCTAGAGCGATGGCGTCGGCCGTGAAAATACGTATGCCTTCGGCTAGCTTCTCGGTGGCCATGGCGTTTTCGTTTAGGCGAGTACGAAAGCTTACTTCATTATTGGCACGCCATTCTGGGGCGACGTCTTTAGCGTTTTCAACATCTAATACACGGGCTACCTCGCCCACACCTTGTTGTAGTTCAGCCAGTAGCGCTGGGCTGATGGTAAGCAAGTCGCAACCAGCTAATGCCAAAATTTGACCGGTGTTTCTGAAGCTGGCACCCATGATCTCTGTTTTGATGTCATAGGTTTTGTAGTAGTTATAAATAGCGGTAACCGATTGCACGCCGGGGTCTTTTTCGTTGGCGTTAGTGGTTTCATTCCACTCGCTACCGGCTTGTTTTTTATACCAGTCGTAGATGCGCCCCACAAAGGGTGAAATCAGCGTTACTTTAGCGTGGGCGCATGCAATGGCTTGGGTTAGTGAAAACAGCAGGGTTAGGTTGCAATGGATGCCTTCGGCCTCAAGTTGTTTAGCAGCCTGAATACCTTCCCATGTGGACGCTAGTTTGATGAGTACGCGTTGGCGGCTAATGCCTGCGGCTTCGTATAATTCGATAATATTGCGTGCACGCTCGATGCTGGCTTGGGCATCAAACGATAGACGGGCATCGACTTCAGTCGAGACACGGCCCGGCACAATACGCAAAATTTCTGCGCCGAAAGCAACTAATAAACGATCAACCAATTCACTGGCGGTGGCATTGGGTGCATCGTGCACTGTTTTTTCCAATAAGTGACGATACGCATCCTGCTGTACGGCTTTTAGAATTAATGAAGGGTTAGTGGTGGCGTCAGTAGGGCGAAAAGCCCGGATACTTTCAAAGTCACCTGTGTCGGCCACGACCGTGGTATGTTGTCGTAAAGATTCAAGCAGAGTAGTCATAACACCTTCACCATAAAATACCTAAGCAATTAGAGTCTGATACTGTAGACTATTTTCTCAAATATTGTCTTTGCAAAAAAACGCGCCATATCTCTTACTTCAGAGGCCGAAGTCAGAGTATAATTTGAAAGTTTATTTGTAAATTTCTGAACCGGGGTTTAAACGTGCTGCCGTCTCTCTTTCCTGAAGAGTCTCATGCTAGAACAAGTGCAATCCTGGCCCTGGCTGATGGAACGCTATTTAAAGGCGAATCCATAGGTGCCGAGGGCTACGCCGTTGCCGAGCTAGTTTTCAATACAGCCATGACAGGCTATCAGGAAATCCTCACCGACCCAAGCTACAAGGGTCAAATCGTTACGCTAACTTATCCACACATTGGTAATACGGGTGTTAATCCCGAAGACGCCGAATCAAATCAGATTCAAGCGGCTGGCCTTGTGGTGCGTGACTGTGCAATGAGGGTTTCCAATTTCCGATCCACACAATCCTTGCCCGATTACCTGAAGCAAGAAGGTATTGTGGCCATCTCAGGTGTTGATACCCGACAGCTAACGCGGATTCTCCGTGAAAAAGGCGCCCAAGGTGCTTGTATTTTGGTTGGCGATGACGCCGAACGGGCCATTGAACTGGCCCGTTCTTTTGCCGGTATGCAAGGTGTAGACCTAGCCAAAGAAGTCTCCACCAAAAGTAATAAAACGTGGGTAGAAGGTACCTGGAGCCTAGGCAGTGGGTTTGCTCAACCTGACACGTCGAAATACAAAGTCGCGGTATACGACTTTGGTGTGAAAGCGAATATTTTGCGCTTGTTGGCTGATCGTGGTTGCGAACTTACCGTTTACCCAGCTGAAACACCCGTAGCCGACGTATTGGCTGCAAACCCCGATGGTGTGTTTTTATCTAATGGTCCTGGCGACCCTGAAGCATGTACCTACGCCATCGATGCAGCTAAAACAGTACTTGAACAAAAATTACCGTTATTTGGTATTTGTTTAGGCCATCAAATTATGGGTCTGGCTGTTGGTGCGAAGTCAGTCAAAATGAAAGTAGGGCATCACGGTGCTAACCATCCCGTGCAAGAGGTTGAGAACGGGCGGGTTTATATCACCAGCCAAAACCATAGCTTTGCTCTGGATGCGGCAACGTTGCCAACCAACGCACGCGTAACGCATGTGTCGTTGTTTGATGGTAGTTTGCAAGGTATTGAATTTACCGATCGTCCGGCTTTTGGTTTTCAAGGGCATCCCGAAGCAACACCGGGGCCACGTGATATTGCTTCACTATTCGATCAATTTATCAGCCTGATGGCTGCGAATCAGGCTTAATTGCCCTCGCACATATCTATTGCATTATGCCTAAGCGTACAGACATTAAAAGTATTCTCATTATTGGTGCCGGCCCGATTATTATCGGGCAGGCTTGCGAGTTCGACTATTCCGGTGCTCAAGCATGTAAGGCGTTAAAGGCCGAAGGTTATCGCACGATCTTGGTTAACAGTAACCCAGCCACGATCATGACCGACCCTGATACCGCCGACGTTACGTATATCGAGCCTATCACCAAAGAAGTCGTCGAAAAAATTATCGAGCGTGAGCGCCCCGACGCTTTGTTGCCTACCATGGGCGGGCAAACAGCACTTAACTGCGCATTGGAATTGGCCGAAAGCGGCGTACTGGCGAAGTACAACGTAGAAATGATCGGCGCGAATGCCGAAGCGATCGATAAAGCGGAAGATCGCCTTAAATTTAAAGACGCCATGACTGCCATTGGGCTTGAGTCCGCAAAATCGGGCGTGGCGCACTCCATGGACGAAGCATGGGCCGTACAGCGTGATATTGCCGAGCAAATTGGCACCTCGGGCTTCCCGGTTGTCATTCGCCCTAGTTTTACCTTGGGTGGATCCGGTGGTGGTATTGCTTATAACCCTGAAGAGTTCGAAACCATTTGCCGCCGCGGTTTAGAGGCCTCTCCCACCAACGAGTTGCTCATTGAAGAGTCTTTGTTGGGGTGGAAAGAATTCGAAATGGAAGTGGTGCGCGATTGTGCCGATAACTGCATTATTGTGTGCTCCATCGAAAACTTAGACCCTATGGGTGTACACACCGGCGACTCAATCACTGTGGCGCCAGCGCAAACGCTTACTGATCGCGAATATCAGATTATGCGTAACGCCTCTATCGCCGTATTGCGTGAGATCGGCGTAGAAACGGGTGGTTCAAACGTGCAGTTTGCCGTTAACCCCGATAACGGCCGTATGATCGTTATCGAAATGAACCCGCGCGTATCCCGTTCGTCTGCCTTGGCTTCTAAAGCAACGGGTTTCCCCATTGCTAAAATTGCGGCTCGCTTGGCAGTGGGTTATACGCTGGACGAACTTCAGAACGAAATCACGGGTGGTGCGACACCTGCGTCGTTCGAACCCACCATCGACTACGTTGTTACCAAAATCCCTCGCTTCGCTTTCGAAAAATTCCCTCAGGCTGATTCGCGCTTAACCACGCAAATGAAGTCCGTGGGCGAAGTAATGGCCATGGGGCGTACCTTCCAAGAGTCGTTCCAAAAAGCATTGCGTGGCCTAGAGGTAGGTGTAGATGGTTTGAACCAAATGACCACCGATCGCGAAAAATTGCAGGTCGAGTTGGGTGAGCCCGGTCCCGAGCGTATTTGGTACGTAGGTGACGCCTTTGCACAAGGCTTCACATTGGACGATGTACACGCCATTACGAAAATCGACCCATGGTTCTTAGCGCAAATTAAAGACATTGTGGACATCGAGTTGGCGCTAGAGAAAAAAACTTTAGCCGACCTTGATCGCGACACCTTATTTGGCTTGAAACGACGTGGTTTTTCCGATCGTCGTCTTGCTTTCTTGTTGGATACGGTCGAGTCTGAAGTGCGTAAAGCACGCCATCAGCATAATGTACGCCCCGTGTTTAAACGGGTCGACACCTGCGCGGCCGAGTTTTCCACCGATACGGCTTACTTGTACTCCACTTACGAGCAAGAGTGCGAAGCACAACCCACCGATCGCAAGAAAATTGTTGTATTGGGTGGTGGTCCAAACCGTATTGGTCAGGGTATTGAGTTCGATTACTGCTGCGTACATGCGTCGCTGGCATTACGCGAGCAGGGTTATGAAACCATCATGATCAACTGTAACCCTGAAACAGTTTCCACCGACTTCGATACATCCGATCGCCTCTATTTCGAGTCGCTCACGCTTGAAGATGTGCTGGAAATTGTACATATCGAGAAACCCGTGGGCATGATTGTTCAGTACGGTGGCCAAACCCCGCTAAAACTGGCTCGTGCACTCGAGGCGAACGGTGTACCAATCATTGGTACCAGCCCCGAATCCATTGACGTTGCAGAAGACCGTGAGCGTTTCCAGAAATTGCTAACCAAGTTGGGTCTGCGCCAGCCGCCAAACCGCACTGCACGTACAGAAAGCGAAGCGATTGCATTGGCTGCCGAAATTGGCTACCCCTTGGTGGTGCGTCCTAGCTATGTGCTGGGTGGCCGCGCCATGGAAATCGTGCATGAACAAGCCGAATTAGAGCGTTACATGCGCGAAGCGGTGAAAGTGTCCAACGATTCACCTGTGTTGCTGGATCACTTCTTGAATAATGCAACCGAAGTCGACGTCGATTGTTTATGCGATGGCGTGGATGTGTTCGTTGGTGGCGTCATGGAGCATATCGAGCAAGCCGGGGTGCACTCGGGTGACTCAGCGTGTAGTTTGCCGCCTTATTCGTTGTCGGCCGACATCGTGGAAGAGATTCGCCGTCAAACCGCACTCATGGCTAAGGCCTTGAATGTAAAAGGGTTGATGAACGTACAGTTTGCGATTCAAGACGATGATGTTTACGTGTTGGAAGTGAACCCACGTGCTTCGCGTACGGTGCCTTTTGTCTCTAAAGCTACCGGTTTACAGTTAGCGAAACTTGCAGCGCGCGTTATGGCAGGTGAAAAGCTGGCCGACTTACCGCTGGATAGCATGGTTGATCAAGGCTATTTCGCGGTGAAAGAAGCAGTGTTCCCCTTCGTTAAATTCCCGGGCGTCGATACCATTCTTGGGCCAGAGATGAAGTCCACTGGTGAAGTGATGGGCGTAGGCCGTAGTTTTGGCGAGGCATTTGTGAAATCGCAAATGGCAGCTAGTGTGAAATTGCCTGCATCAGGTCGTGCGTTCATTAGCGTGCGTGATGCTGACAAAGCGGAAGCGGTACAAGTGGCTAAAGGCTTGATTGAGCTGGGCTTTAGTATCGCTGCCACACGTGGTACGGCAGCCGCCATGACCGAAGCGGGCTTAAAGGTTGATACCGTTAATAAAGTGACCGAAGGCCGTCCTCATATCGTGGACATGATTAAAAACGGCGAAATTGCCTTAGTCATTAACACGGTTGAAGAGCGACGTAACGCCATTGTTGACTCGCGTACGATCCGCACGCATGCATTGGCTGCCAACTTGGCTTACTACACGACGATTGCGGGTGCTTTAGCAGCGGTAGAAGGCTTGCAGTATATGCGTAACGGCGAAGGCCTACGTGTGTACTCTTTGCAGGAAATGCACAGCGCGGCCTAAAGCTACAAGCGTTAAGCTAATCAGCATAACTAATGCCGTAGGCTTAAAGGCTTATTTACAATTGGCATTATGCTTCTTATAAAGGCTGAGACCTCAAAAGGGTTTCAGCCTTTTTGTTTTATGCGAAGTATAGATTTGCAAGGCGAGCGACACCTAATCAGTCAAAACCTAGTGTTAACCATAATCAACCATTCTTGCATAACATGTCTATAATATATGAGTGATATATGAGTTGAATGCAGCAGCTTAGGGCACAGCATAAACCTTTGTGCTATGGCTTTTCTATCACTTGGGAGACAACACTTACTCAGAATAAATAATAATAAGAAATCCACCGCTTGCCCGGCGGTAATCCGCATGGTTGTTGGCGCAACGGCAACCGTGCATCTAAGAACCCCGCTTCAATAGCGGGGTTTATTTTTTCTACAAATAATGCGTAGTACTTGCCGTGTGTTACGTGTAGACATACACTTGCGCATCAACGACTTCTGCATCTTTACTACGCTCTATGTCTCAATCTTACTTCCCTCGGTGGCGTCGTGTGTCCGATACCTCGCCGCACGCTGTCGTACAGCCCGACGAATACTTGCCTCTACCCCAGAATATTGCCATGGCTGCCCAGCACGTGGTGGCGATGTTTGGCTCTACCATTCTGGCGCCTTTGTTGATGGGTTTTGATCCGAACCTTGCAATTTTAATGTCGGGAATTGGTACCTTAATTTTCTTCATTTTTGTAGGCGGTAGGGTGCCCAGTTATTTGGGCTCGAGCTTTGCTTTTATTGGTGGTGTCATTGCGGTTACTGCTTATGCTGGTAGCGGTGGGAACGCCAATATTGGGGTGGCGCTGGGTGGCATCATTATGTGCGGCTTGCTCTACACCCTAATCGGCTTAGTGGTGTGGTGGTTTGATGCACGCACTGGTTCGGCCGCTAAAGTTATTAATAAATTGATGCCGCCGGTGGTAACGGGTTCTATTGTTGCGGTTATTGGCCTGAATTTAGCCCCCATAGCGGCTAAGGGCGCCATGGGTAGCGGCACCTTTGATGCAGTGATGGCGTTAATGACCGTGTTGTGTGTGGGTGGTGTTGCCGTTTATACCCGTGGGGTCATCCAGCGTTTATTGATTTTGGTGGGTTTAATTATCGCCTGCCTTATTTATGCGGTTTTTACCAATGGATTAGGCTACGGCACACCTATTGATACGGCTGCAGTGGCGCAAGCGGCTTGGTTTGGTTTGCCTAGTTTGGCTGCACCGGTCTTTGAGGCCCATGCCATTAGTATTATTGCACCGGTGGCGATTATTCTTGTGGCCGAAAACCTAGGTCACATTAAAGCCGTATCGGCCATGACTGGACAAAACCTTGATCGTTACCTCGGGCGTGCGTTCGTGGGTGATGGTGTGGCCACGATGCTGTCGGGTTCAATGGGCGGTACTGGGGTGACGACCTACGCTGAAAATATAGGCGTCATGGCGGCAACGCGCATTTATTCATCCATCACCTTTGTGTTGGCAGCGCTTATTGCAATCTTTTTGGGTTTCTCACCAAAATTTGGTGCGGTCATTCAAATGATTCCCGGGCCGGTATTGGGCGGCATGTCGATCGTTGTATTTGGTTTAATTGCGGTGGCTGGGGCCAGAATTTGGGTGGTCAACCAAGTGGATTTTGCGCAAAGCAAAAACTTATTAGTGGCTGCGGTCACCTTAGTGTTGGGTGCGGGCAATTTCTCGATCGAGTTCGGTATTTTGCGACTTGATGGAATTGGTACAGCCACGTTCGGTGCAATTTTGCTGCACGCTATTTTGACGATGAATCGCCAGTCATCTACGTCTAGTTAGTTTTGTACGCGAGTGCGAATAAATGAAGGCAATAGGGTGGTGACTAGCGTGTAACGAGCCACCGCTTTTTTGTGTGCAGCCTGTCTACTCATGGTTTTCCCGATAAAGGTCGGGTTGCAATTTCAACGTTATTTGATGACAATATAGTGACTAGCCCCACTACTGCTTGGGGCTTTCTTTTCGGCATTGAATGCTGCCGAGTATACGAATACATACCCGTTTTCACATAGCAAGGGCCACACTAGGCCCTCGCCACGCAGAACCTCATGTTCTGTATTTCCCAGTTTTTTAGCCGTTTTTCCTAATGTAGTGTTTTAGGGGCGGTTTTTATTTGTATCAGGAAAAGTATGTCCGCGATCCCGTTGACGACGCAAGGTGCTGAGCGCCTGCAAGTAGAATTACATCGTTTAAAAACAGTTGAGCGTCCCGAAGTTATCAATGCGATAGCGGAAGCGCGCGCCCAAGGCGATTTATCCGAAAATGCCGAGTACGATGCTGCGCGTGAACGCCAAGCATTTGTAGAGGGGCGTATCCGTGAGCTCGAGGGTACGCTATCTAACGCTCAAATTATCGATCCCACTACGCTTGATAGCGATGGCCGTATTGTGTTTGGCGCTACGGTAAAAATGGAAGATTTAGATTCAGGCGAACAGCTTAGCTACCAGATTGTGGGCGATGTAGAAGCCGATATTCGCTCGCAACGTATTTCTGTATCCAGCCCAGTGGCACGTGCCTTAATTGGTAAAACTGAAGGTGATGTAGCCGAAGTGCAAGCGCCGGGTGGTGTACGTGAATATGAGATCTTATCGGTTTCGTATATTTAAGCATCCGGTTGTTGCCCTGCAAAAAAAGCCCATGCTGATGTAGCATGGGCTTTATACTTCTCAGGGGTTAGATGTGTGTTGCCGTACTTGATAAGAATTAAGCGGTACACACAGCAGGCGATGAATTAGCTGCGTCCGCGTCGAGCACCTGCGCGTAACGATAAGGCGCTGCCTGTACTGCGACGTTGGCTGCTGGATTTTTTAGCTGCAACAGCTTTGCGTGGTGCGGGTCGGCTAGGCGCGATACGAGGTTTAATTTCTTCGTCGGCCGAGCTACGCGGTGCAGGCCGTTTGCTTTTTGTAATGCCAGCAGCGGCCAGCTTTTTAGGTGTATAAGGCTCGTTTGGCTTACGAATAGCGCGTGTGGCCGGTTCGGGTGCTGCAATAACGGGCGCACGTGCGTCGTTGCGCCGATAAATAGTTAGCACTTTACCAAGGTGGTGGATAGGCTCGGCGTTTAAACGGCTACATATTTCTTCTAAGATAGCTAAGCGGTTTTCGCGATCGTCACCCGCGACCCGAATTTTAATAAGCTGGTGCGCATCTAAGTGCACCTCAATTTCTTTTAGTACGGCGTCAGAAAGCCCCTTGTCGCCAATTTGTACAACGGGACGTAAGGAATGAGCCGCAGCGCGTAATGCATTGCGCTGTTGAGTAGTAATATTTAATGTGGGCATAACGAGATTGTACGGAATGGGCAAGAAAAAAACTTCAAAAGCTTGGGTTCATCAGCATATAAATGATCCTTACGTCAAATTGGCGCAACAAAAAGGCTATCGGGCTCGTGCCGCCTTTAAATTGCTGGAAATTATTGACGATGAAAACCTGTTGCAGCCGGGCAACATTGTAGTCGATTTAGGGGCTGCGCCCGGTAGTTGGTCACAAGTTGCCCGCGAACGAATGGTCGGGGCAGGGGGAGTAATCAACGGGCGGATTATTGCTCTTGATCTACTTGAAATGGAACCTATTGAAGGCGTAGAGTTCATACAAGGAGACTTCCGTGATGACGAAGTTCTCCAAAAATTGGAAAAAACGCTAGACGGTCGAAAAGTAGATCTTGTAATTTCAGATATGGCCCCCAACTTATCAGGTGTGGCCGCCGCTGATGCTGCACGCATAGCTCATGTGTGTGAATTGGCGCTTGATTTTTCGTTGAATCACTTGCGTCCCGATGGTGCACTAATCGTAAAAGCCTTCCATGGCAGTGGTTTTTCTCAAATTGTTAAGTCTTTTAAAGGTCATTTCCTTCGTGTTGCAACGCGTAAGCCTAAAGCCTCACGAGATCGGTCCGCAGAGACTTTTTTAGTAGCCCGTGGTCTAAAGCCTTAGTTTAGTGTTTGGCGGGCCTGTTTATCAGGTAGAATGGCGGATACGACTTCTGTTCAGGTGCGTGTAAGCTTAAAACTGAGCAGTTAAAGAAACAGCAGGAGGTTGGCGTTGAACAACTCATTTTCAAAAGTCGCAATCTGGATGGTCATTGCACTGGTACTGTTCACTGTATTTAAGCAGTTTGACGGTCAGCCAGTGGCATCCGATGGCGTAACCTATACCCAGTTCATGAATGACGCCCGGTCGGGCCGCATCAATAAGGTTGATATTCAAGGCGATACGTTGCACGTAACGCCCGATTCCGGCCGCACCTACACGTTAACTTCTCCAGGCGACCTCTGGATGGTGCCCGAACTGGTTAAATCCGGTGTCGAGGTGTCGGGTAAAGCACGTGAAGAGCCATCCTTCTTGGCTAGCATCTTCGTGTCGTGGTTCCCGATGTTGCTGCTGATTGGTGTGTGGATTTTCTTCATGCGTCAAATGCAAGGTGGCGGTAAGGGCGGGGCCTTTAGTTTTGGTAAATCCCGCGCTCGAATGCTCGACGAAAATACCAACCCAGTTACCTTTGCCGACGTAGCAGGTTGCGACGAAGCCAAAGAAGACGTTCAAGAGCTCGTCGACTTCTTACGCGATCCCACCCGCTTCCAGCGTTTGGGCGGTCGTATCCCTCGCGGCGTGTTGATGGTCGGTTCACCGGGTACCGGTAAAACTTTATTGGCTCGGGCCATTGCTGGCGAAGCCAAAGTGCCATTCTTCAGTATCTCCGGTTCAGACTTCGTCGAGATGTTTGTTGGGGTGGGTGCTGCACGTGTTCGCGACATGTTCGAAAACGCTAAAAAGCATGCTCCTTGCATTATCTTTATTGACGAGATCGACGCAGTCGGTCGTCAGCGTGGTGCCGGCTTGGGTGGTGGTAACGACGAACGTGAACAAACCCTGAACCAATTGCTGGTTGAAATGGATGGTTTTGAGACAGGCCAAGGCGTATTGGTTGTCGCCGCCACAAACCGTCCCGACGTGCTTGACCCCGCCTTGTTGCGTCCAGGTCGTTTCGACCGTCAGGTAGTCGTTGGTCTGCCCGATATTCGCGGTCGTGAACAAATTTTGCACGTGCATATGCGCAAAGTGCCACTGGCTGCAAACGTTGATGCAAAAGTGTTGGCACGTGGTACCCCCGGCTTTTCAGGGGCTGACTTAGCCAACCTAGTTAACGAGGCGGCTTTGTTCGCTGCGCGTCGTAACGGTCGTACCGTCGACATGCAAGACTTTGAAAAAGCCAAAGACAAGATCATCATGGGTGCAGAGCGCCGCACCATGATCATGCCCGAGGAAGAGCGTAAAAATACGGCTTACCACGAATCCGGTCACGCTTTGGTAGCGCGTTTGCTGCCTAAAACTGACCCCGTTCACAAGGTAACTATTATTCCGCGTGGTCGTGCCTTGGGTGTCACCATGCAGTTGCCCGAGCAAGATCGTTACAGCATGGATAAAACCCACTTGCTGAACATGATTGCGGTATTGTTCGGTGGTCGTATTGCTGAAGAAGTGTTCATGAATCAAATGACCACGGGTGCTTCAAACGACTTCGAGCGCGCAACGCAAATCGCTCGCGATATTGTTACTCGTTACGGTATGACCGACTCCTTAGGGCCGGTGGTATACGCTGAAAACGAAGGTGAGGTATTCCTTGGTCGCAGCGTTACGAAAACGACCAACTTGTCCGAGGCCACGATGCAAAAAGTGGATGCCGAGATTCGTCGCATCATTGACGAGCAATATAGTATTGCGCGTAAATTGATCGAAGATAACTCAGACAAAATGCATGCAATGGCGAATGCGCTGCTCGAGTGGGAAACCATCGATGCGGATCAAATCGAAGACATCATGCAAGGTCGTGACCCACGTCCACCTAAAGACTTAAGTGACAAAGGTGGTGGCAAATCCGACAGTACGCCTCCAGCAACGGGTGCTAGCCCAGCTGGCGACAGTTCCACAGCAACCACACCTGTTTAATCAAAATCGTATAAATCCATGAGCAATACATGGCAGTGCGGGCGCTTCGAGCTTCAACTCGAGCGCCCGTTATTGATGGGCATCGTGAATGTGACGCCCGACTCGTTTTCAGACGGTAATCATCATTTCTCTCACGAGGCGGCCTTAGCCCATGCTAGGCAGCTTATCACCGAGGGCGCCGATATTTTGGATATCGGTGGTGAGTCAACACGGCCCGGTGCCGACCCAGTCAGTGTTGATGAAGAGTTACGCCGTGTTGTCCCACTTATTGAAGCCTTGCTCGATGAAGGCATCCCCTTATCGGTTGATACCTTTAAGCCTGCCGTTATGGTTGAGGTTATTAAAGCGGGGGCCGACATTATTAACGATATTGCTGGCTTCAGAAGCCCCGAGGCGGTTGCAGCGGTTGCAGATACGAAGGCGGGCTTGTGTATTATGCACATGCAGGGCGAGCCCAAAACGATGCAGCAAGCGCCGCATTACGACGATATCATTGCCGAGATTCAAGGCTTTCTTCAACTGCAGGTAAGCCGCCTTGAGCAGGCCGGGGTTGATCATCGGCGCATGATGCTGGATCCAGGCTTGGGCTTTGGGAAAACGGTGGCACAAAATTACAGCTTATTACGTCACCTTGATGCCTTGGGTGTACAGTCTATACCCTGGTTAATTGGTTTATCCCGCAAGTCCATGATCGGCCATGTGGTTGGGCGTCCCCCAGCAGAGCGTGTGGCAGGCAGTCTTGCAGGCATGTTGGCAGCCGTGCATTATGGGGCAAAGGTGCTTCGAGTACACGATGTTGCGCAGTCTGCAGATGCGTTAAAAGTCTGGATGGCGGTACAACACGGAGTTTCAGAATGAGTAAACGCAAGTATTTTGGTACGGATGGTGTACGCGGAGAAGTAGGCGGTCCAACCATTAACGCTGAGTTTGCCCTACGTTTAGGCTACGCCGCTGGTCGGGTGTTAAGTAAAGATACACGTGCTGGTGGTCGTCCTACCGTTATTATTGGAAAAGACACCCGCATTTCGGGTTACATGTTGGAATCGGCGCTAGAGGCAGGTTTGTCGGCGGCAGGGGTAGATGTGTTGCTGGCGGGGCCGGTACCGACGCCTGCTGTAGCTTATTTAACCCGTACACTGCGTTTGACGGCTGGGATTGTGATCAGTGCGTCGCATAACCCTTACCAAGATAACGGTATTAAGTTTTTCTCTGCTCAGGGTATGAAATTGCCCGATGAGGTCGAGCTTGCTATCGAACAGGCTATCGAGCTTCCCATCGAGTGTGTGGCGTCCGACAAGTTAGGTCGCGCGCGTCGCCTACAAGACTCGGTAGGGCGCTACATCGAGTTCTGTAAAAGTACCTTTCCTAACGATCTCGACTTATCCGGTTTGAAAATTGTGGTCGATGCAGCGCACGGTGCGGCTTATCACATTGCGCCACATGTGTTCAGCGAACTGGGTGCGGAAGTGCATGCAATCGGTTGCGACCCCGATGGCTTCAACATTAACGATGGTGTCGGGGCGATGTATCCCGAGCATCTGCTAGCGGTTGTGCAAGAGCGCGGAGCCGATTTGGGTATTGCGTTGGATGGCGATGCCGATCGTCTGCAAATGGTAGACAGCGCCGGAAAGCTCTACAACGGTGATGAACTGCTGTACATGATTGTTCGCGATCGCATGCTAACGCGTCATGTAAAAGGGGTGGTGGGTACCCTAATGACTAACTACGGCCTTGAAAAGCGCTTAAAGCAGTTGGGCGTGTCCTTTGCTCGAGCCAATGTGGGTGACCGTTACGTCTTAGAGCAACTGCTGCAACGCGGCTGGTTGTACGGTGGTGAAAGCTCTGGCCATTTATTGTGTTTAGATCACCATACTACAGGTGATGGCATTATCGCAGCGCTGCAAATCTTGACGGCGCTACGTCATGGCAATTGTAAATTAGCGGATCTGGTGTCCGACTTGAAAATGTATCCCCAAAAGATGGTGAACGTTGCATGGGAAACCGGCACCGATTGGCATCTACACGAGGGTTTAACCAAAGCCAAGGCCGAGGTGGAAGCCCAATTGGGTGACCGTGGACGTGTATTGATTCGTCCTTCCGGTACAGAGCCTAAGCTGCGTTTGATGGTCGAGGCTGAAAGCCTAGAGTTAACCGAGGCCGGTATTGAGCGCTTGTTACAGGCTGGGGTAACACAATAGTCATATGGCAATCAAAAACTTGCAACATCAGCGTGCGATGATGTTTGAAAAAGTTTTTGGAGGCCTTAATGCTACAACTTCGCTCCACCTTACACCGCACGAAAGCATCGCAGCTCGTTTGGCATTCTCCTATGGCCAACGGGCTGCAGTTGCGTCTGGCACAAGATAAAGAAGAACTCAAAGCCATACAGCGTTTACGTTTTAAAATTTTCTCAGAAGAAATGAACGCTGTGTTTCCAGATAGCCCTAATGGCTTGGATGCGGATCAATTTGATGCGTGGTGCGACCATTTCATGGTGATGGACCAAACCAAAGATAAAGTGGTGGGTACATACCGTTTTCTCAGCCCTGAGAACGCACGCTTAGCTGGGGATTACTATTCGGCTTCAGAGTTCGATCTACAGCCTTTAGCGGGTATTCGCGATCAGCTGGTCGAGGTAGGGCGTTCGTGTATTCACCCTAAGTACCGCACAGGTGCTGTCATTATGTTGCTGTGGTCGGGCATTGCCGACTTAATGCGTCAAGGCGGTTATCGTTATCTGTTAGGGTGCGCAAGTGTTAGTTTGCGTGATGATGGGGTTACGGCCGCTAAGGTTTGGCGTGAGGCGCAACGCATGCAACAAAAAGTGGATACAGACTTACCGCAATTACAGCCCTTGCATCGTTATCCAGTAGAGAAATTAAACAGCCATCTACCTGCCAAAATACCGCCTTTAATTAAGGGGTACTTAAATTTAGGGGCTGTGATTTGTGGTGAACCCGCTTGGGATCCTGACTTTAATACTGCAGATTTCCCAGTGTTGCTTGATCTACAACGACTCGACCCGCGCTACAAACGCCACTTTGGCTTAGAAGATTAAGTAAAGAAAGCGCTAGCGAATAAATCAAAAAGCCCCAAAAGCGTAGGTTTGATATCTACGCTTTTGGGGCTTTTTATTAAGGCTTACTCAGCTTGAACAGAGAATGGCTGCATGGCAAGCTGGTTAACAGCTTTAAGTTTTACGCTAAGTTCGGTGCGTGTCCACTGCGATTGTTCGGTTTGCAGGGTGAACTTAGACAAGGGGCGTGATGCAAACCAATCCTGATCGTATTCCACGGTGATTTTTTTACTGTCGCGGCGTAGTTGGATAGGTAAGCTTTCTAGGTCTTCACGGCGGCGCATCAACATTACTGCAAGACGTAAACACAGTAGTGTTAGCCATTCTGGGTATTCAGCGTCGCGCAGATCGGGCTTAGAAAGTTTGCCTTGATGCCCCAGACTTAGAAAGGCTAATAGCGATTGGTCGTCTTTAGAAAATCCCGGCATGTCTGCATGTTCCAGCACATAAGCCGTGTGTCGATGGTAGTCGTTGTGTGCAATGCTTAAACCCACTTCGTGTAAGTCGCAAGCCCAGCCCAATGCCCGTTCCAGCTCTTGTGTTTCGGGTTCGTCGGGCAACTCAAGGTGTTTAAATAAGGCTAGGGCGGCGGCTTTTACCCGTGCGGCTTGAGCAGTATCCAGCTGATAGCGCTTGCTAAGTTGAATGGTGGTTTCTTCGCGTTTGTCACGTTCGGAATCCCTGCCGAGTAAATCGTATAGCACCCCTACACGTAGTGCCCCTTCACCGGGTAGCATGAGGCGAATTTTCAGCTCTTGGAAGGCCGCGATCATAATGGCTAAGCCCGCAGCCAGAACGGGGGCCCGGTGCGGCTTAACGCTAAGAAGGGTATCAGTGTCGACACGTTTGTCTTTAACGAGCTTGGCTTTGAGTAGCTCCATGCCCTCTAGTGTTAGCCCTCGTTTCGACATATTGTTGTCTTGCAGAATGGCGATGATGCCCTTCGCGGTACCCGATGAACCATAGGCTTCTTGCCAGCCTGTTTTACGGTACTGACGTGAAATACCTTCTAATTCGCTGCGTGCAGCAAAAATAGCTTTTTGCATGCGGCTTTCGGTAATAACGCCATCGGGGAAAAATTTATTGGTATAGCTGACACAGCCCATATACAGGGAGGACAGCAACTGCGGTTGAAAACCGCGGCCAATAATGACTTCTGTAGAGCCACCGCCGATGTCGATCATGAGACGACGGTTTTTTGAAGGGGGCAGCTCATTACTGATACCTGAGAAAATCAACCGGGCCTCTTCGTGCCCTGAAATGATTTCGATTGGAAAACCTAAAGCGGCTTCGGCCGCTTCCAATAATTGCTCTCGGTTTTTAGCTACTCTAAAGGTGTTGGTAGCCACAGCTCTGACGCGGTTCGGGTGAAAGCCTTCTATGCGCTCGTGAAAGCGCTTCAAGGTTTCAACAGCGCGGTCAACGGCTTCGCGGCTAATACGTTTATCGGAGCCGATACCCGAGGCCAAGCGGACGGATTCATTTAATCGGTCGATGGCATAAATTTGAGCGTGGCCATTATGTTGTTCGACCCGTCCAATCGATAGCCTAAAGCTGTTAGAGCCTAAGTCTACCGCTGCTAGTAGTTTTTCCATTCGTAGCGAATTATGTAATGACTGTCTAGGGATTATACGGTTAAGTCCCGCATCATGGCGCATTTCGGCGTAGAAGGGGAAAAAACGGCGTAGCCTTTGCTTTCACAGTATCATCAGCGTTAACAATTGTTGCGTTTCATAATACAGTCAAAATTGTGCTGTATAAGTCTAGTCATATTACTCAACCGAGCTTCCACTATATGCTTCCTTCTGCCGACGCTATTTTTGTTAACCGCGAACTCTCTTTACTTAAGTTTAATGAACGTGTGATGGCGATGGCCGAAAACGCTAACGTTCCGTTGCTTGAGCGACTGCGCTACTTATGTATCGTTAGTTCGAATTTGGACGAGTTTTTCGAGATTCGGGTCTCCAGTCTTAAAGAGAAAATGCTGCAAAACCCGAATGTGATTGGTGAGGATGGCTATACGCCCGAGCAAGCCTTTCATAAGGTGCAGTTAGCAACGCAAAAGCTGGTTGCGAAGCAAAACAAACTACTGGTTAATCAGGTGTTGCCGGCCTTAATGAAGGAAGGGATTGGTCTACTTTTACCCCGTAACTGGACCGAGCCACTACGTGATTGGGCCTATGAAACGTTTCACCGCGAAGTGCTGCCTTTATTAACGCCTATTGGTCTTGACCCAGCACATCCTTTCCCTCGGGTTTACAACAAAAGCTTGAACTTCATTATCGAGTTATCGGGTAATGATGCATTTGGTCGTCCTGCCTCCATTGCGATTGTGCAGGCGCCTCGTGCATTGCCGCGCTTGATGAAGGTTCCTCCAGAAGTGGGTGGTATTCCTCATGGCTATGTGTTGCTTAGCGCGTTAATTACCAGCTTTGCGGGCGAGTTATTCCCTGACATGCAGGTTAAGGGTGTGTATCAGTGGCGCGTCACACGAAACAGTGATTTATTTGTTGATGAGGAAGAGGTCACAAATTTACGTCAGGCCTTGCAAGGTGAGCTGTCACAACGAAATTTTGGTGCCGGTGTACGCTTAGAGATTGACTTGTCGGCCCCTACACATTTGGCGGAGTTTTTGCAGCGCGAGTTTCACCTAACCGAGGCGGATACCTACCGCGTGTTGGGTCCGGTGAATTTGTCGCGTTTATCTCGTCTCTGTGATTCGACAGACCGTGCTGACTTATTATTCCCTGAATATCGGGCACCTATCCCCGCGCCCTTTAAAAAGTTGATGGAAAGCCCTGCACGCTTGTTTAGTGCGATTTCTAAGTCAGATCAACTGTTGCATCACCCCTATCAGTCTTTTCAACCAGTACTGAATTTTTTGCGTGCAGCGGCGAGTGATCCGAATGTGGTCGCCATCAAACAAACCATCTACCGTACCGGCGAAGACTCAGAATTAATGAGTATTCTGCTGATGGCAGCGCGAGCCGGTAAAGAAGTAACTGTGGTGGTTGAGCTGATGGCGCGCTTCGACGAGCAAACCAATATTAATTGGGCAGCACGCCTTGAAGAGGTGGGGGCTCATGTTAGTTATGGCGTAGTAGGACATAAAACGCATGCCAAGATGGCCTTGGTGCTACGTCGTGAGCGTGGCGAGATTCGCCGTTATGGCCATTTGGGAACAGGTAACTATCACCCACGCACCGCCAAGCTTTACGAGGATTTTGGGTTAATTACGGCTAACCCCGATATCTGCCAAGACATGGATAAAGTCTTTGCACAGCTTACAGGATTGGGGGCACAGCGAAAGCTCAAGGTATTGTTGCAATCACCCTTTACCTTGCACAGCACCATGATTGAGCAAATCCGTATTGAGCAAGCTAATGCCAAAGCGGGTAAAAAAGCGCGCATCATGGCGAAGATGAATTCTTTGCTTGAGCCGCAGATTATTCGTGCAATGTATGAGGCCAGTCAGGCTGGGGTGAAAATCAGTTTGGTTGTACGTGGTATCTGTGCTTTACGTGCTGGCGTGCCGGGCTTATCGGAAAACATCCAAGTCCGTTCTATTGTGGGGCGTTTCTTAGAGCACTCCCGTGTGTTTTATTTTTATAACGGCGGTGAAGAAAATGTTTACTTGTCGTCTGCTGATTGGATGGACCGTAACTTTTTCCGTCGCGTTGAGCTAGGCGTGCCGGTTCTAGACCCCGACTTAAAAAAACGAGTTATTGAGGAGTCGTTCACGTATGCCATGCGTGATAATCAATTGGCGTGGCGTGCTTTACCTAATGGCAGTTACACCAAAGTGCGGGCTCGCAGCAAACCGGTCAACTTGCATACCATTATGATGGAAAAGCTAGGTTCAGAGAGCTAGTCGTTGTATAAATGTAGAGCGTGTCACGAACATGTAATATTTGCTCTATACCATAGCGTTACATACAGGAATCGACCTGTTTCATGAATATCATATTGAGGGTGTTTTTGATGTTGAAACGTATGTTCTCTAAAGTAACCGTCGGTATCGCGTTAAGTGCGGCGGCTTTGACAGTGCAGGCCGTAAACATTACCGGTGCCGGTGCTTCTTTCCCCTATCCCATTTATGCTAAGTGGGCAGCTACATACCATCAAGAAACCGGTAAGCAAGTTAATTACCAGTCCATCGGTTCCGGTGGTGGTCAACAGCAAATTATTGCTAAAACTGTAGACTTTGGTGCATCCGATGACCCAATGACTGCAGAAGCGCTGGATAAAGATAACTTGTTGCAGTTCCCTGCAATCATTGGCGGTACAGTGCCTGTTGTGAACATCGACGGTATCGAGCCCGGTCAGTTGCGTTTGTCTGGCTCCGTAATTGCCGACATCTACATGGCTAAAATCACCAAGTGGGACGACGATGCTATTAAGGCACTGAACCCCGACTTGAACTTGCCATCCAACGACATCGTTGTGGTTCACCGTTCTGACGGTTCTGGTACCACATTCGGCTGGACCAACTACTTGTCTAAAGTTTCCCCAGAGTGGAAAGACACAGTAGGTGAAGGTAAAGCTGTGCGCTGGCCTACAGGTCAGGGTGGTAAAGGTAACGAAGGTGTTGCTGCTTACGTACGTCAGTTGAAAGATTCGATCGGTTATGTTGAGTACGCTTACGCTAAGCAAAACAACCTGTCTTGGACACAGTTGCAAAATAAAGACGGTGAATTTGTTCAGCCTTCACAAGAAAGCTTCGCGGCTGCTGCTGCAAACGCAGACTGGACTGGTACTCCGGGTATGGGTGTAATCTTGACTGAAGAAGCCGGTGCTGAAACGTGGCCTGTAACGTCTGCATCGTTCATCTTGGTTCACAAAAAACAAGATAAGCCTGAGAATGCTCGCGCTGTACTCGAGTTCTTCAACTGGGCCTTTGAAAACGGTGCCGAGCAAGCTGCTGAGCTCGACTACGTAGCCATGCCTGCAGAAGTAGCCAGCGAGATCAAAAATAGCTGGGCTGCTGAAATCAAAGACACAGACGGCAACGCTATTTGGAAATAAGTAGTTGTTTGTAAGCAAAAAAAAGTCTAGCTTGGCAATGCAAGCATAGCCAGCTAGCAACAGGACGGTTCCATCTAACTAGGTGGTTCCGTCCTTGTTATGTGACAATTACGCCTTTGTAGTTGAAGTGCATCCATTGTTTGCAATTCACGCTGAATTCGCTCCTCTGCCCAAAAGCTGTTATGAAACCATCCCAAAATGTCTTCTTAGACGTGATTTTTAAGAACGTGACGCGCAGTTTTGCGTTTCTCGTCTTTATCCTATTGGCTGCCATCACCGTTTCGCTGATTTACGGTAGTCGTGAGTCCATTGTTGAAAATGGATTTGCCTTTCTGTGGACTAATGATTGGGATCCGGTTCGTAATAACTACGGAGCGTTAGTACCAATTTTTGGTACCTTGGTGACATCACTAATTGCCTTAATTATCGCGGTGCCAGTTTCGTTTGGCATTGCCTTGTTTTTAACAGAGCTCTCGCCCGTATGGCTACGTCGCCCATTGGGTACGGCCATTGAAATGCTGGCAGCCATCCCTTCTATTATTTACGGGATGTGGGGCTTGTTTGTTTTTGTGCCGATCTTCCAGCGCTACGTTCAGCCTAATATTATTTCTTTCTTCGATGGCATTCCGTTCTTAGAGCAGGTTTTTGCTGGCCCACCTTTTGGTATTGGTGTATTTACCGCCGGTTTAATTCTATCGATTATGGTTATTCCGTTCATTACTGCGGTAATGCGTGACGTGTTCGAATTGGTGCCACCGCTGCTGAAAGAGTCGGCTTATGGTTTAGGTAGCACAACCTGGGAAGTGACGTGGAAGGTGGTATTGCCTTTTACTAAGAATGGGGTAATTGGCGGCATTATGCTGGGTCTAGGCCGTGCTTTAGGCGAGACCATGGCCGTTACCTTTGTTATTGGTAACGCCTTTAATCTGCCAAACTCTATCTTCTCGCCGTCTAACTCTATCGCATCGGCTCTGGCTAACGAGTTTAACGAGGCGGGTGGCATGCAAAAAGCCGCTTTACTCGAGTTAGGTTTAATTCTGTTCTTGATCACCACTTGCGTGCTCGCCATATCTAAACTCTTATTGCTTCGCTTGGCTAAAGGCGAAGGAACCAGATCCTAAAGCGAGCCATTATTATGACAAACGTAACGCCTCCTTCTGTGCTAACGGCTGGTAACTCCGTTTATAAGCGACGCAGTCGCATCAACAAAGTCATGTTGACCTTGTCGTCTGCTGCGCTAATTTTTGGTTTATTCTGGCTGTTCTGGATTATTCTCACCCTGCTCGTAAAGGGTGCTTCAGCCTTATCCTTTACGCTGTTTCTCGAGCCTACGCCTCCTCCGGGTGGTGACGGTGGCTTGTTGAATGCCATTCTGGGTAGTTTGATGATGGCTGGCGTGGGTACGCTTATTGGTACCCCCATTGGG
>DATGRU010000208.1:0-2560 GCA_035303295.1 Paenalcaligenes sp. | reverse complement strand
AAAGCCACAGTAACTCGTTTTGTAAAGCGCTTGGGGTACGAGAACTATGAAGAAGCTCGTCGGCATGCGCGGGCTGAGCGTAGTACAGGATCTCGATTCTTTCTGGCTTCTTCGACGGACGTCAGTAATGAGCAATCGATAGCTGCACATATACGTCAAGGGGGAGCGAATCTAGAGGCGACGTTGTCATCAATCACTGAGAAGCAGCTCAGTGCTTTAGTGGCTGCACTATTAGCAGCACGTAAGGTGTGGGTGATTGGTTATCGAAGTAGTCATTCATTTGCTGCTTATTTACAGTGGCAGTTGACGCAGGTTATCGAGCAAATTGTCGCGCTCCCAGGTGCTGGGCACACAATGGGAGAGCATATCGTCAGCATGGTTGAGGACGATGTGGTGATTATTTTCGGGTTGCGTCGCAGGGTTTCGACTATGGATGCACTTATTGAACAAATAATAAAAACGGGTGCTAAGGTTTTATACATTACGGATGAGGGAGTGCCGTTTTTGAAGCGTGCGAGTTGGCATATACGATGCCAAACCTTAGCTCCAGGGCCTTTATTTAATCACGTGGCTGTAATGGCTGTTTGCCATCTTATTGCAACTCGGGCCATTGAGCAGGCGGGAGTGGAGGGCCGTACTCGATTGAGAGATATCGAGGCGTTCAATGATTTATTAAACGAACTGTAGTTGTAATTAAAAACTGCTACTTACATTAGTTTCTTTTTTTCGTCCATCGGTGAAAATACAATTTCATGATCTGCATTGTGAAAGTATAGTTTAGTGAATGATCACAGGAGATTTTCGCCATTCAATAAGCCGTAAGCAAGTTCGGCAGGGCACGTGATCAAGCATGAGTTTCATACCGCAAATCTATTTTAAAAAGGTGATGTCATGTTTTTACGTCTTGCTATGGCTGGCGTCTTGAGCGTCGGTGTTATAGGAATAGCGACCGCTTCGTCTGTATCCCTACGGGTTTTAGGTCAACCGGTGGGTTCCGGTTTAATTCAGGTCAATAAAGAGCAACCGTTCTTCGAAAAGTTGGCCGAAACAAGTAGTCAATCATTCCAAGTGCAGTATCTGCCTGTAGATGTAGCGGGTATTCCGGATACGGATGGCTTGCGTGTACTCAGATCGGGACTATTCGACATTGTCTCGTTGCGTGGTGGTCAGGTAAGTCGTGACGAGCCAACCTTACTAGGTGCGGATCTCGTGGGGCTCAACACGTCGTTTGCCGAAGGTAAGAAAAACATCGAAGCGTATTATGAAACGCTTGATGCCCGTCTACAAAAGGCTTTCAACGCTAAGCTCTTGGGAGTTTGGCCTGCGGGACCACAAGTGTTGTTTTGCAAGCCTAAGGTGTCTGGTCTAGCAGATTTAAAAGGCTTGAAAGTGCGTGTGGGCGACCAAAATACTGCAAATTTCATGAGTAGTTTAGGTGCTGTCGGGGTGCCAATGCCCTTTGGTGAGGTTCAGCAATCCCTTGCCCGTGGCGTTGTGGATTGCGCAATAACGGGACCTGCTTCCGCTAATTCGGGTGGATGGCCCGAGGCTGCAACAACTGTCCTGCCCGTTGCTTTGCAATTAGCGATGAACGCCTATGCGATTAACTTAAAAACGTGGGAGAAGTTATCGCAAGGGCAGCAACAGCTTTTGGAAGGGGCTGTTGCCGAGTTAACAGATGAAATTTGGGAGTACTCAGAGCTACTGTTTGATGACGCCATGCGTTGTAATGCTGGGCAACAGCCTTGTGAAAAAGGAAAGCTTTATTCAATAGAGGTCGTTGAGCCACAAGAGACTGATTTGTCGCTAGTGAAAAATGCCTTGTTGGATTATTCCCTCCCTGTATGGGTTAAGCAGTGTAACGCCATCAACAAAGAGTGTGAGGCAGATTGGCAGGCCACTATCGGTAAAGTTAACGGCTTGCACTAGGCAGCGCCGCTTTTTTAACAACAGCCTGTTGAGGTGTAACGATGAATAAAGCCACACGCCTTGCGAGCGTTATCTTCGGGTGCTTAATGCTGGCGCTTTCACTACTGGTTACCGTCGAAGCCATATTGCGTAAGGTGTTCCAGTATTCATTTGGTGGAGTTGATGAGTTGTTTGGCTACACCATGGCAGTTGCAGCACCCCTTGCTTTTGCGATTACTTTTGTTGATAAGGCCCACATTCGTATTAACCTTTTTTACATGCACTTTAGGGTTAAAACGAGAGCCATTCTGGATGCAATTTCGGTTTTATCTCTAGTTGCTTTAGCGTTGCTTCTGGGGTATTTCACGCTGACGACAGTAATCGAAACACAAGCGTACGCCTCTATCGCGCAAACGCCTTGGGCAACTCCTCTTATCTATCCCCAACTTCTCTGGGCAGCAGCGATGGCGTTCTTCGCCGTGGTGTCGTTGGTGCTAGGGGTTAGGTTATTTCGCTTTATTTCCTTACGTGATTGGAAAGGATTGCACCGCGAATATGGGCCAGAGACTGTAGAGGATGAGTTAAAGGCAGAGTTAGATAGCCTTCAGAAGCGCTAAGGGAGAGGGGCATGAGTGTTTGGACATTGTTAGTA
>DATGRU010000207.1:0-2166 GCA_035303295.1 Paenalcaligenes sp. | reverse complement strand
TCGGGAGACGGCTTAGCGGTTATGCAATCACCTAAGTGCACCTTGGCATCGAATACCCCCTCCCAACCAAAATGCTCCAGTAACACGCCGGTGCTTCGTGCATCTCGGTTGGTACATAAGCCAATGCGATAACCAGCTTGCTGCAAGCTTTGCAACAGCTGTTCTGCTCCCTCAAAGGCTTTAGCTGTACACAGCCATTGCTGCTCATAGCTGCACAATAATTGTTGAAAATCGGACGAGTTTGGATCGCTGTCGCGCTGCAATTGGCTAAGTGCTAAAGACAACATGGGCGCAATACCATCGCTTAAGCGCTGTTTCAACGCGGACGGATCAAGCAAAACGCGCCCTGACGGATTAAATGCCATGACAGCGGCCAACAAGCTAGGCCACGTGTCCAGCAAGGTTCCATCCAGATCAAAAACGATCACATTTTGAGGTGTATGTATGTTCATGACCCGTACTTTACGGATCAAATATGACAACTTCGTGAACAAACGATCATAAAATCAGCACAAACGATCATAAAAGATCATTTGATACATGCTAAGCTACACACGTCAAACTCGATTCTGTCGACATTTATTATTGCTAAACTCTTAACCCTCACGCGCCCCACCATGCTTAAAGCCGAACGACAACAACGCATCCTAGATCTAATGCAGCAAACCAGCGCTGTGACCGTACGTGATTTAGCAAGCGAATTCGCCACTTCACCGGTAACAATCCGCCGAGACTTGCTGGAGTTAGGGGAACGCGGCTTACTCGAACGTACCCACGGGGGAGCCATTGCTACACAAGAGGTGTTAGCCGAAGGCAATGCACGCTACGAAATGTACAGTTATGCTGAACGGCATCATCAACAAGCAGTAGAAAAAGCGGCCATAGCAGAATGCGCTGCCCAATACGTTTCTGACGGCGACAGTATTTTGATTAATGCGGGTACTACCACGCACGCGCTAGCGCAAGCACTGCGAGGCCATCAACATTTGCACGCCATTACAAATGGTTTAACCGTAGCCACCACGCTAGGGCAAAGCAACAACGCCAATGTATACATTTTGTCGGGTCGACTGGATATGAGAAAGCAAGCCGCTATTGCACGCCCTGATCAAGAGCGCTTCGACGATTTTCAGATTCGTGAAGCCTTTTTAGGCGTGCATGCTATTTCAGAAAATGGCTTTTACATGCGCGATAACGAAGATGCCGCCATGAATCGCGCATTTATTGCCGCAGCCAGTCGAGTAACCATCCTAGCTGACCACACAAAACTTAATGCTTTCGCTAGTTTTAGAATTGCGCCATGGGGAGCCAAACACCGTTTAGTTACGGACACAAAAGCCAATCTCGATCAACTCGCTGCAATCGAATCTCAAGGTGTAGAGGTCGTTATCGCCGGCTAACGTGAAACGCTCACAAAATAAAAAAGCCGCCTTTTAGCAGGCGGCTTAGCTTGATTGAGTTGGACGACTTAGTCGTTATTAGCATGAACGCAGCGATAAACTGCGGCCCCCATAATGCCCCCAATGATCGGGGCCACCCAGAATAGCCACAGTTGCTCTACAGCCCACGTGCCTTGAAACAACGCAACACCGGTCGATCGAGCGGGGTTCACCGATGTGTTAGTAATAGGAATACTAATTAAGTGAATCAAGGTAAGCGATAGGCCAATGGCTACTCCGGCCAACCCTGCATGCCCTTGCTTATGCGTGGCACCCATAATAATAAAGAGAAAGAAAGCAGTTAATACGATCTCGGCAATTAACGCAGCCGTCAGGCTATAACCGTTGGGGGAATGAGCGCCATAACCGTTCGATGCGAAACCACTACTAGCTGAATCAAAACCCACTTTGCCGGTAGCAATGGCATACAGCACGGCACCAGCCACAATACCACCTATAACTTGCGCCACTACATAGGGAATGAGCTCTTTTGCTGGGAAACGCCCACCTACCACTAAGCCTACCGTAACCGCAGGGTTTATATGGCACCCTGAGATATGACCAATGGCATAACACATGGTTAAAAGCGTTAAACCAAATGCCAGAGAAACACCCGCAAAACCAATCCCCAGCTCTGGATACGCTGCAGCAAAAATGGCACTACCTCAACCACCAAACACCAACCAGAAAGTACCCAGTAATTCTGCCGTGCACCGCTTGGTAATAG
>DATGRU010000206.1:0-7178 GCA_035303295.1 Paenalcaligenes sp. | reverse complement strand
CACAAACTCATCGCGGCGCCCCCACCAGTTGCGCATCCTGAAGCTGCCATTGCTGATCCAAGCGCTGCGCCACTACGAGGTCGTGGGTAGCAATCACTAAAGCTCGATCGCTACAAAAGGCCAAAATCGCCTCAAGTACCGCATCGCGAGTTTGCGCATCCAAATGTGCGGTGGGCTCATCTAATAACACCAACGACGCATTGGTTAAAAACAAACGCGCCAAGGCTAAACGGTGGATCTGTCCCCCCGACCAACCAAAGCCCCGTTTACCTACCGGTGCCATCAGGCCTTCGGGCAACGATCTTACCGACTCGGAAAGCTGAACTGCCTCTAAAGCTTGCCATAACTGTTGGTCGCTAGCGGCAGGGTTAGCCAGTCGCAACGCATCGGCTACCGTGCCTATCGCGACAAAAGGGGTAGAACCCACAAAGCATATATCGTGTGTACGCGTATGCGCGGTAGATCCAGCCTGTGGATAAAAATGTAAGGTGCCACTTACTCGTGGCCGTAGACCGATGATGCTTTCCAGCAAGGTGGTTTTGCCGCTGCCGCTCTCGCCCACCAACGCTACACTATCGCCTCGATACAAGGTGAAGGATTGGTTCTGGAGCAGATTAACAGTGCCGTCCGGAATGCTAAGACTCAGGTTTTCGACGCGCATCACCACGGGCTCTGGTCCTACACCTTCCACCTCTTGGGCTGGATGCACGGTTAACCCCTGACCAAGTAAAGAGGCTTCCTGAGCGGTCATCGATGCAGAGGGCAGATCCGTAGGGACAAGATCAGATGTGGATGTAGCGATGGCAGCCGTGGAGCGGCTATCCGAGGGCGAAAATGCCTTTGCCTCGTTTAAGGAAGGTAAATCACCCAATAATTGTTCTAATTCATTAACGGCCGACTTCGCCTGCGCGCGATCATGATAACTGGCCGCTAATTGACGTAAAGGCTGATAAAACTCAGGGGCGATAAACAAACAAAATAGACCATGCTGCAAGGAGAAGCCACTAAAACTCAGGCCCAGCATCCCCAGATAACTAAGGCCGATGTACACCGCCACTCCAGCGACACCTAAGGCAGCAAACAGCTCCAACACCGCCGACGAGATAAACGCAATGCGCAATACCTTCATGGTGGTTTGACCTAAGGCCACACTGGACTGCCGCACCGCGGCCACTTCCCTATCGGTTTGGCCAAACAACGTCAATGTGAACAACCCGCGAATGCGATCACCAAACACACCGGATAAACACTGCATACTGCGTTGGTGCTTCTGGTTCGCCGACTCGGCCCCCCATCCTACTAAAGCCATGAACAAAGGAATTAACGGGGCTGTACACAACAGCAGCACACCCACAATCCAATCCACCCCAAACACCGCGATCACGAACAACAGCGGTAGAAAAACGGCCGCCATGGCTGCGGCCATATAGCGCTGCAAATAACCGTCTAAGGCCTCTACATGGTCAATAACCGCAGTCGCCAACTCACCCAATGGGTGTTGTCGAGTCCAAAAAGGCCCACGCTGCAATAACGTGTGTAATAGATTGGAGCGCAGTCGGTGCTTAACGGCCTCGGCTGCTACGCTGGCACATCGCTCACCCGTACAACTAATCAAGGCGCGCAGAATTAAAAGCCCAGCAATAAGCCAAATTGTCGGCTGCAAGGTGGCTACCGGCACTTTATCCACAATGGCTTGTTGTAAAACAGATGCCAACCACCATGCTTGAGGAATAAATAACGCACCGGCCACCAACGGTGCCAACAGCGCCCAGACGGTGGCAACAGGTGCCACCCGCCATGATTGCCGTAGCCATGCACCGCCTGCTTGAGATGCGGTTGCCACTGCGGTGTGTTCTGTCGAATCAGTTGCCGTGGAATTACTCATCCACTGCGGCCGTATTAGCTACTGACTGACTTTTTAACTCGTTGGCGCGTACCACACGCAGTTCAAACCACATGGCGTTAAGGATGGAAAAAGCACACGCTAAACCCAAACCTAGTATCCAGGAAAAATACCACATAATTCGTCCTCACCGATTAATAAGAATGGGGTGCTTCATCAATGGATTTGGGCGTTACCTTGCCTCGCATAACGCGATACACCCACGAGGTATACATCACAATCAACGGCAGGAAAAAGCATGAAATAAGCAGCATGATCCATAACGAGAAGTGGCTTGCCGAGGCGTCATAAATCGTTAGGCTAGAATCTGGCTGCAACGACGACGGCATCAGGAATGGGAAGGTCGCAAAACCAAAAGTGAATACCACCCCAACCACTGAAAGTGAAGAAAAGAATAAGGCCGGTACCCCGCTGCGCAAATTCAACAGCAGCAAAGCCAGTATCACCCCACCTACACCCGCTACAGGTGCTAACCACATCCATGGGTGAAGGCCAAAGTTACTCATCCAACCACCTGTTTCCACCACCACGGTTTTCGCTAGAGGATTGGAATAACCATGAGCGGCCGCCGCGCTCTCAATGGCATAGCCTGGTATCGCACTGGCTACCCACCAGCCGGCCAACACGAACAGTACGGCGCACAACACCCCTGTATAGATAGCCCAGCGCTTAGACAAACTGGCGATTGAGCCCTCGGTTTTGCCCGCCAGCACCACGGCCCCCTGAAAGGCCATCATCAAAATACTGATCACCCCAACCAGCAACGTAAAGGGTGTAAACAAACCAAAAAAGCTGCCTTCGTACACGGGGCGCAAGGTACTCACATCGAAACCAAAGGGCGTACCGATAATGATGTTGGCTACAGCAACGCCAAATACCAGCGCTGCCACAATACCTGTGGCACACCAAATCGCGTCCCAGCGGTTTCGCCATGTGATAGAGCTCATTTTGCTGCGGTATTTAATCGCTACCGGACGGGCAATTAAGGCAACCAACAACAACATCATGGCCAAATAAAAGCCGGAAAAAGCCATGGCGTACAACAACGGCCACGCAGCAAATACCACCCCGCCAGCCAAAATCAGCCACACCTGATTGCCTTCCCACACCGGACCAATCACGTTAAACAATACCCGCCGTTCGGCGTCGTTTTTGGTGACCACGGGCAACAACATAGCAATCCCCAAGTCGGCACCGTCCATGACAGCAAAAGCGGCCAGCAACACACCCAGCAGCAACCACCAGATGATGCGCAGTGTGTCGTAATCAAGAAGAATAAAAGCGTCCATCGTTTTATATCCTTATGCTAGTTACGAAACACGAGCGAATGGAATCGCCGCATCGCTCTCGGTTTTTGGGGCATCATCATCGGGGCCCGAGCGAATCGCATGCAGCATCACCTTAATCCCCACTACTGCCAACGCGGAGTACAAGGCGAAGAAGATCGACAAGCTGATGATGAGGTCGCTCACGCTTAAGCCCGAGGCCGCATAGTAGGTAGGCAACACGCCCTCGATAATCCACGGCTGTCGACCATATTCCGCCACAAACCAACCGCACTCAATGGCAACCCACGGCAAAGGTATGGTCCATACTGCCGCCTTCAAAAAGCGTGGTGAACGCGTGATGCGGTCGGTAGAAGCCAAGAAGAACGCCACAATAAAGAAAGCAATAAAGTACATGCCCAGACCCACCATGATGCGGAAAGTCCAGAACAAGGGCGTTACCTTCGGCACGGTATCCCATGCTGCTTGTGCAATTTGCTCATCACTCGCCTGAGCGATGTCTTGCAAATGCCGTTTCAGCAGCAGGGCATAACCTAGGTCATGACGATGCTCGTCAAATACGGCGCGTGCCTGTTGGTCCGTTTCATCGGCTCTAACCTGTTGTAGGGCCTCATACGCAATCAAACCATTACGGATACGGACTTCTGCATGCTCGACCAATTCATTGATACCCAGCATAGGTGTGCTGAGTGAGCGTGTGCCAATAAGCCCCATCACCCAGGGGATTTCAAGGGCGAAGCTATTGCTACGACCTTCTTGGCTGGGAATAGCAAAGGCATTAAAACTAGCGGGGGCTGGCTCGGTTTCCCACATCGCTTCCATGGCCGCAATTTTCATTTGCTGATGCTCGGTCGTTAAGTAACCACTTTCGTCACCCAACACCACCACCGACAAGGCAGAGGCTAAGCCGAAACTGGCCGCCACCACCATGGAACGGCGTGCAATTTCAATATGCCGCCCACGCAGCACATACCACGCACTAACGCCCAAAACAAAAACCGCGCCCATTACGTAACCGGCGCTAACGGTGTGTACAAATTTAGCTTGCGCTACCGGGTTAAAAATGACGGCCACAAAATCATGCAACTCCATACGCATGGTTTGCGGATTAAAGACCGCGCCCACGGAGTTTTGCATCCAGCCGTTAGCAATCAGAATCCATAACGCTGAAAAGTTCGCGCCTAAGGCCACCAGCCACGTAACAATTAAGTGCCCGATTTTAGAGAGTCGATCCCAGCCAAAGAAAAACAGCCCAACGAAGGTGGCTTCTAAGAAGAAAGCCATTAGGCCCTCGATGGCCAGCGGGGCCCCAAAAATATCGCCCACATAATGGCTGTAGTAGGCCCAGTTCATGCCGAACTGGAACTCCATCACCACACCCGTTGCCACCCCCAGCGCAAAGTTAATACCAAATAACTTGCCCCAGAACATCGTCATGCGCCGCCAAATATCGCGACCTGTCATGACATACACGCTTTCCATAATGGCAAGCAGTAATGCCAACCCTAGGGTCAGAGGCACAAAAATGAAGTGGAACATCGCCGTAGCGGCGAATTGCAAGCGAGAAAGCGTGACCACATCGACATCAATCATGTTCTAGTCTCCCGATTCAGCGCTTTTACGCACCTTACCTGCTAACCCAAGAACCTTCTGTACCTTCGTACCCAGTTTCATCAAGCTTTGCAACGTTTCCGGTGGCAAATGGTGGACCTCATCGAACCAGCCGGTAGCCAATTCGATTAGCTCCAACATATCACTAATTCGTTGCTGCTCGTAAGCCTGTTGCTCCCCCTCGGGGTGTTCCATAAGAATATTACGCAACAGGCTGAGCGTGGGATCAATCTCGCGTTTACGCTTTTCTTCCACCAAAATGTGAAAAATCTCCCATACATCTTTGGGCGACTGGAAAAATTCGCGGCGATCCCCCACCTTATGCACCATGTGCACCAAGCGCCACGACTGCAGCTCTTTCAGGCTCATACTGACGTTTGAGCGCGAAATTTGCAGCGTTTCAGCAATTTGCTCGGCGTTGAGTGGTTCGGGAGATAAAAACAATAGGGCGTAGATTTGGCCGACGGTACGATTTACCCCCCACCGGCCACCCATCTCGCCAAAATGCAGAACAAAGCGTTCCGCCTGAGGTTCGAGGTTCATAGAATTAATTTGCTGAATTTTCAGTAATTACTGAAATAACTGGAACCCATATAGTACCGTCATGCCATGCAATATTCAAGAACAGTTACGTACGCAATCTCACGGATTCCACAGCCTTTTTTGCCCCGCAACGGGCTAAAGAGCAGCTAAAATAGCCCAATCCGACTACAATTTACCTATGAATACGCCTCCCTCCACTCCTGCCGATGTGCTGGCCTCTGCGCAGCGCACTTTCCGCATTGAAATCGACGCCCTAACGGCACTACAAAACCGCCTCGACCACAGCTTTGTCGAAGCGGTGCAACTGCTGTTAAATTGCGAAGGTCGTATCGTGGTAACGGGTATTGGCAAGTCAGGGCATATCGCACGAAAAATGGCTGCCACGCTGGCTTCTACTGGCACGCCCGCTTTTTTTATGCATGCGGCTGAAGCCCTGCATGGTGATCTGGGCATGATCACCAATCAAGACATTGTTATTGCCATTTCATACTCGGGCAAAGCGCAAGAACTCATGACCGTGCTCACGGTTATTAAACGGATGGGCGCCCGCCTTATTGCCATAACCGGACACCCTAATTCCGAACTAGCTCAAAACGCTGATCTGCACCTTGATGCTCAGGTAGAAAGCGAGGCCTGCCCCTTAAATTTGGCGCCCACCGCAAGCACTACCGCCGCATTGGTATTAGGTGACGCCTTGGCAGTGGCCTGTTTGGAGGCTCGCGGCTTCAGTCAGGAGGACTTCGCCCGTTCTCATCCGGGTGGCGCTTTAGGCCGCCAATTACTAACCTATGTGCGTGACATCATGCGCAAAGGCGAAGCGATTCCCATTGTGGATCAACACACCCTCATTCCCGAAGCCTTGGTTGAAATGTCTGCTAAGGGCATGGGTATGACCATTGTCACGAATGAAAAAAAACAGCCTATTGGCATTTTTACCGACGGCGATTTACGCCGTCTAATACGACGACACGGAGACATCCGCAACGTAGCCGTGCAAGATGGCATGACGCCCAGCCCCCGGCACATTCCGGCCAGTGCATTAGCCATTGAAGCGGCTAGCATTATGGATGCTAATCGCATCAACCAAATGCTGGTGCTTGAAGACAATGGCCAACTGGTAGGCGCATTGCACATGCACGACCTGTTAGCGGCAAAGGTACTTTAAATGAGTGAAAGCATTACCCCCCAACATCCGGCTGAAGCCCTGCTCTTAGCCAAAATCAACCCCGATGTACAAGATCGCTTGCGTAAATTGCGCTTAATGGTCTTTGATGTGGACGGCATTCTTACCGATGGTCGGCTTTGGTACAGCGAACACGGCGAAGCCTTAAAGGCCTTCCACGTGCTGGATGGCTACGGCTTACGCTTACTGGATGAAAACGGTATTCGCGTCGCTTTAATTACCGGTCGCGAAGGCGCTATTGTGGCACGCCGCGCAGCCGAACTAGGTATTGCTGAAGTACATCAAGGCGTGCGTAATAAAATCGAAGTACTACAAGATATGGCCCAAAGACTGGGTTTAGACTTCTCTGACATTGGCTACATGGGCGACGATATTATTGATATCACCGCCATGCAACGCGTGGGCTTTGCGGCCACCGTACCCGAAGCCCCCAGCTACATCGCACACATCAGCCACTGGGTATCGACTAAATCCGGCGGTTTAGGTGCCGTGCGCGAATGCTGTGACCTTATTTTGGCCAGTCAGCATAAACTGGGAGCAGCCTTAATGGCCCAACCACTGCGCACCAGTGGTGTTATTCAATAAGGCCACCTGCCCTCATGCGTGAACGCTTGCCCGCCCTCGTCTCGATTCTATTACTACTGGTGCTCGT
>DATGRU010000205.1:0-2186 GCA_035303295.1 Paenalcaligenes sp. | reverse complement strand
TACACAGATGAGATTGACTCATAAGACCTCGGTTTCTTTACATCAAAAAATTACGCAAGACATCAAGCTGAGAAGCATCGCGCAAGGTGGGTGCATGGCCAACACCGGCAACCTCGTGGAGTTGCGCCTGATCATTTAACTGCAACATTCGCTCTGCCGTAGCGCGCGATAACAAATCAGATTGCTCACCCCGCATTATTAAGACAGGGTTTTTAATGGCTTGAAAAGACTGCCACAGCAATGTTTCAGCGCCGGCCAACGCTCCGTTCATTTGGGCCCTAAAACCTTCGGCAATTTTCATGTCGTAATGCCTGACCCAACGGCCTTGTTTGTTTCGTACTAATACGTTGCGGGTAAGCTCACGCCAATCTTCATCTGTATGTGGACCAAACTCGGCACAACTTTGGCGAATATACGCTTCGGCGCTATCAAAATCAGTAAAACTGACGGCTTGACCCACTTGGGTAGCGATACGTGCTAAACCAGCCGCTTCAATAGTCGGACCAATATCGTTAAGCACGATTTTGCCTAAGGGCAAGCCCAGCGACGCCTCTAAACCATTCGGGTTGGACACAGGCACCGCCGCCGATAACTCAAGCAAGCCTACCAGACCCAAAGCAACCAGACCACCCATGGAAGTACCGATCCAATCAAGCTGCTTAGGCTGCAAACGGGCAATAAGCGTCAGTATGTCGGCCACATATTGCGGTACAGCATATAGCGCCGGCGCTAATAACCAGTCGGAACGACCTCTGCCTACGATATCAGGGCAAACCACTCGATACTCGTGTGCAAAAGCGCGGGCAACGGGGTCGAAGTCTCTGCCTGTTCGACTTAATCCATGCACACACAACAGCACCTTTGGATTATGGGGGTCACCCCATTCCCAATAAGCCATACGATGCGCGCCCGCCGCACTCGTACACATTACATAATCTAAGCGTGGACCCACCTCACCGACTGTCATAAACCAAGCCTACTCTGTAATAAAGGCAAAGGTTTATTGTATCGCAGCCACTGTGCAGCACCCACCGTTAGAACCTTTAACAGTCCACTTCTGCCATAACGAGCGACAGCTTATTGCTGGTGACCGTTAAGCTAAGTGGCAAACAGCAAAGCTGGCTGTTCGATATAGCTTCTAAGTGCTTGAATGAAAGCAGCCGCATCATAACCATCGACAATACGGTGATCGAAGGAGGAAGACAAATTCATTATTTTGCGAATAACGATGGCATCACCCTGAACGCACGGCAATTCCACTATTTTGTTCACGCCAATCACAGCTACTTCGGGGTAGTTAATAATTGGGGTGGCAACCACCCCGCCCAAAGCTCCCAAACTGCTTAAACTAATAGTCGAACCTGTGGCTTGTTGGTGCTTTAACGTGCCTTGTTTAGCCGCTTGGGATAAGGCCGCAATGGCCGCTGCACAATCCCATATATCCAGATACTGCGCAGCATGGATCACCGGCACCATCAAGCCACTCTCTGTTTGCGTAGCAATGCCTATATTGATATCTTCGTACTCGTGCAGTTCGTAATTTTCCTCATCGAATACGGCATTCAAACGCGGATGCTCTTTCAAGGCTAAGCACAAGCCTTTCACCAGAAAAGGCAATAAGGTGAGGTGCGCGCGCTGATTGACATATTTATTATTTAAGGTGGCTCGAAGGCGCTCAAGCTCCGTCACATCAGCCGACTCCACATACGTAAAGTGCGGAATTTGTTGGCTGGACCGCTCCATCTTTTGCGCAATTTGACGCCGCATTCCACGCACTGATCGTTTAGTGATGCCGCCCCGCTCGGCATTGCTGGACGCTATCGTCTGTTGTTGCCCGCCATGTTGTAGCGCTTGGTTCTGCTGCACCAAATAGCGATCTAAATCGCCATGGTTAAGCTGGCTTAACTCCAACGCGCGCGCTACCTCTGCTAACGACAAACCCAGATCAGCTGCTCGTTTCCTTACCGCCGGTGATGCCAATACACCTTTTAACAACTCGTCATGGGTAGACTGTAGGAAGGCGACATCACCCTCTTCCATCGACGTATGGGCATCTGCTGTGGCATCGAGTTCGGCGATAGCATCGCTGGCGGAATGCGTTTCAGACTGCGCACCCTCACCCGATATACTTAAATTTTCCGCCTCTTCACCCAGTGCAATCTGTATCAGATCAGCCCCTACTCGAA
>DATGRU010000204.1:0-3050 GCA_035303295.1 Paenalcaligenes sp. | reverse complement strand
TATCGTTGGTGTTGTCGCCTGTTTTGGTTGGCCAGTTTGGCTTATCGGGACTGTTTTGGGTTATTAGTCTGTTGGGCTTTGTCTGCTTGTTGATTGCAGCGTTTTTAGTGCCCGTTGTCCCTCGTAACCCTGACCCCATTGTGCAAGGACGCGCACGTGATGTATTGGCCCATCGAGACTTACTTCGTCTTAACTTTGGGGTGTTCGCGTTGCATTTTATTTTGATGATGTTGTTTATTGTGGTGCCGGGTGTACTGGCCAGAGTGGGCAACTTTGATACGTCAAACTTGTGGAAGGTGTACCTGCCGGTGATGCTGTTGTCGTTCGTGGCCATGGTACCCGCGGTGTTCTATACCGAAACCCGTAAACGCCATAAGGGGGCGCTAGAAGTAGCCGTATTGGTGTTGGCTTTGGCTCTAGGTTTTATGCCTTGGGCGATGCATAGCCTTGCTGGTATGGTGGTAGCCTTGTTGGTGTTTTTTATCGCCTTCAATATTTTAGAAGCTCTGCAGCCCTCGTTAGTGTCGCGTGTGGCCCCCGCTGATTACAAAGGTTTAGCATTAGGGTTCTATAACACGTCGCAGTCGCTGGGGGTGTTTGCAGGCGGGGCGGTGGGCGGCTTGGTTGCAGCTTATGCTAACCCGCAAATGGTGGCGTGGTTAGGTTCGGGGCTGGCCTTGCTATGGCTAATTAATACCCGCGGCATCAAGGCGCAACTGTAAACATTACTTATGATCCCAGCTGCTAGCAGGCTAATAGCGTCAATTCGTATTGTTACCTTAAGCGCTAGCGTTTAGGGCAAGGGATCGTTGATAATTCTACAAATCAGCATATTTAGTACAGGATAAAATCATGGCATCGGTTAATAAGGTCATCTTGGTAGGAAACTTGGGGCGCGATCCCGAGGTACGCTACAGCGCTGAAGGCAGCGCGATTTGTAATATCTCTATCGCCACCACATCGAACTGGCGCGACAAAGCAACGGGCGAGCGCCGTGAGGAAACCGAGTGGCACCGAGTGGTTTTTTATAACCGTTTGGCTGAAATCGCAGGTGAGTACTTGCGTAAAGGCCGTTCGGTTTACGTAGAAGGCCGTTTGCGTACACGTAAGTGGCAAGGCCAAGACGGTAAAGATAACTACACCACGGAAATCATTGCCGACCAAATGCAAATGCTAGGTGGTCGCGACAGTGGTGGTGCCGAGTTTGGTGGCGGCGATTATCAATCTGCCCCCGCCCGTGCGCCGCAGCAACAGCAGCGTCCCGCGCCGCAACAGTCTGCTCCACAGCAACAGCCGGCCCCTAATCGTTATCAAGCGCCAGTTGATAACTTGGCTGACATGGATGATGACATTCCTTTCTAGCCCTGATAAATATTAATTTGTAATCTTTTAGGTTTGGTTTGTTTTAAAAAAGACATATAAATTAATAGGTTAAGTTAATAAATAGCCCTCTTTTGTCTGTAAAGATACTAGAGGGCTTTTTTAGTTCTAAAGAAGGGCATTTATATGTGGATGACCTAAAAGAAACATATGCCAGCATAAGCAGATGGCTCTCAAATTCCCAACGTTTTCGTGCCGAGATTTAAGGTGATGGTGTTAGTTATTTTTGTTGGTAAGTAATACAGATGCGCAATAGGGTTGAATTAGCTAATTTTCCTAAGCCTTGGAAAACGCATACTGATCAGCTGGACTTATTGATTGCTCGAGGCATGATTATCACTGATCGAGAGCGAGCGTTGGATTATTTGAAGCGTATCGGCTATTACCGTCTCAGCGGTTATTGGTTTGTATTTCGACAACGTAGTGAGCCTGTTTGCTTATTGGATCAGCAGTGTCGTAAGCCAAAAAAAGTGCGAATGGAACGTATTGTTCTTGATGAGTTTTTAGCAAACAGTACGTTTCAAGATGCTGTCGATCTATATGTATTTGATAAGAAGCTGCGTTTGTTGATGTTGGATGCGCTAGAGCGCATTGAGGTGGCATTACGAGCAGAGGTGGCTCATAAGCTCGGTCAAAAGGATCCCTTTGCCTATTTGAAGCCTGAACTTTTTCACGAAAGCTTCAGCGTAAAGTTAGATAAGACTTCTTGTGTCACAGCGCACCATGATTGGTTAGGTAAGCACGCTCGGCTAGTTGGACGCTCTAAGGAAGAGTTTGTTCGGCATAATCGTCAGAAATACGGGTTGCCATTACCGATATGGGTTGCTTGCGAAGTGTGGGATTTCGGTGCGCTCTCGACATTGTTCAATGGTATGCACGAAGTCGATCAAGATGATATTGCACATCGTTATGGCTTAAGTAATGGCAGGGTGTTTGCTACATGGTTGCGTAGTTTGAACTATTTGCGCAATGTTTGTGCACATCACAGCCGTCTTTGGAATAGAAATATTGTCGATCAGCCCAGACTACCGTCAGCGGCAGAGCAAGCTTGGGTCGCCCCTTTTTTAGATGATGAACATATGCGGGCCCGCTGTTTCATGCTCTTGAGAATAACGAAACATTTATTGGCTGTAGTGAATCCTAGATCGAGTTGGCCCAAACGAGTGAAAAAGCATTTATTGAGCTTTCCGAATTTGTTGCACCTTGGTCTTGATCTAAGGAGTATGGGTGTTTCGGAAGATTGGGCTACTGATTGGCACGACGGGCAATAAAAAACCCCTCAGCAGTTTCCCTGCTAAAGCAGAGTCACCGAGAGAGGCCGTGTTAAAAAAATTCTAAGCGGTCATGCAGACTCTTGTCAATGAGCAGAGCGCTAAACAGAGCTAAATAGATCGCGTATGTCGTGGATAATATTGGCTTCGGATGTTGTGCTCAAGGGCTACAACCTGTGTTGCAATCTTGCTGCAATGCAGGCGTGTAACAGCTATCCGTTAGGCCTGAACTGAAGTTTTAGTGTGAATTAGTAGGTACTTACGTTAGAATAGTCTGTTCCCCACCGAATTAAGGTGGGTGTATGGCACGATGATTTCCATCGCCATCTGTTCTGGTAACGCTATTTTGCTAAGCCCTGTGCACTCAGGTATATCGCTTGGCTAGCGTCTTACCACACG
>DATGRU010000203.1:0-3894 GCA_035303295.1 Paenalcaligenes sp. | reverse complement strand
GACGCGACGGAACGACCTTACCTTCGCCCCTAACAACCTCATCAATCCATGCAAGAGAGGCCCAAACAATCAGCGAAATAATGGCCAGCAACGACAACCAAATTAAGACGCGTGAACCACGTACATCTTGATTTTCCAGTACCCAGTTGGCGTTCTCCGCCATGCTAGCGGGGGACAAGGCGGATTTTTCTGGCCAATTTTTCTTGATCCACGCAAACGGCGACTTCACTATGCTGCCCTCCGCGCACCACCAATGCGCCCCTCACGCAAGGCCTGAATAATTTGCTCTTTCGGACCATCGGCCACAATACGACCGTTATCCACAACCAAAAGGCGATCCACCAAATCCAGCAGTGCTGTGCGGTGTGTGACCAGCAGCACAGTTTTGTTGGCACTAATCACTTTTAAGCGTGCCCGCAGCGCCGATTCACTCTGGTTATCCATGTTGCTGCTGGGCTCGTCCAACAACAGAACTGAGGGGTTATTCAACACCGCCCGAGCCACCGCAATCGACTGTCGTTGCCCGCCCGATAACGACTCGCCCCGCTCGCTAATAATCATGTCGTAGCCATCGGGGTGACGCGAGGCAAACTGATCAATGCCCGAGATTCGCGCGGCGAGCAACATTTCTTCGTCGGTAGCGAACGGTGCTCCCATCATCAGGTTGTGTTTTAAGGTGCCGTAAAACAGCACAGGGTCTTGCGACACATAGCCCATCGCACGGCGCAAATCGGCTGGATCGATTTGTCGGCTGTCGATGTTATCAACCAGTACCGTGCCTTCAGTGGGCTGATACAAACCCAATATCAATTTGGATAGCGTGGTTTTACCCGAGCCAATGCGCCCGACAATACCGATTTTTTCGCCTTCTTTAATACTCAGATTAATGTGGCTAAGTACGTTTTGATCGCTGCCGGGGTAATGGAAACTAACATCACGAAACTCAATCGCCCCTTTAAGATGAGGACGCGGTACAAAGTTGCGGTCGTCAGGGTGCTCGACTGGCAAGCCCATGTAGTTATCGATGGACTCCAGCGAGGTGCGCGCATTCTGATATTGCATCATCAAACCCGCTACCTGCCCCAAGGGGGCTAAACAACGGCCTGCAATCATCGATGAAGCAATAATGCCCCCCAGGGACAAGGCCGCATCCTGAATTAAGTAAGCACCGATCACAATGACGCTAATCGTGACCAACTGCTGCATGGTTTGCACAAAACTGACTGTGGTGGACGATGTCAGCTTAATACGCGCCCCCATGGCGGCCAGAAATTCGGTAGAACGCTCCCAGTTGCGTTGCGCATGGCTTTGAGCATTCAATACTTTTAAGGTTTCTAGGCCCGACAACGACTCCACTAAGCCCGCATTACGTTGAGCAGCCGCCTGAAAGGTCTCTTTAGTTAGGCGTTCCATGCGGCGCTGCGCCACGAACGAGACAATCAGCACAATCACAATGGCCACAATGGGCGGGATCATCATCCACGGGGAGATCCACGCCAACACGGCTAAGAACAGCAACACAAAAGGCAGATCGACCAAGGTGGTTAAGCTGGCCGAGGCGATAAAATCACGCACTGACTCGAAGGATCGTAAGTTCGCTGCAAAGGACCCTACCGACGACGGACGCGCCTCCATGCGCAAATCCAGCACGCGCTCCATAATCAGCGACGACAACTTTACGTCCACACGCTTACTGGCCACATCGACCACATAAGCACGCACGCTGGTTAAGATCAGGTTGAAGATCAGCGCGATACCAATACCAATCGTTAACACCCACAGGGTTTCCGTGGCGTTATTGGGTACTACTCGGTCGTACACGTTCATGGTGTACAAAGGGATCAGCAAGGCAAAGATATTAATGAGCAGCGCCGCACCGATGGCGTCGCGATATAAGCGCCAGTTCTCGAAAATACTGGCCCAAAACCAATGCTTCCCTTTCAGCGCAGCCACGCCTTCTTTAGCGCGGGCTTCCACACGGTAACGGGGCTGCACAAAGGCGGCTAAGCCGGTGTAGTCCTTACTTAGTTCTTCAAGACCCACCTCAACCGGGGACGGCGCTTCGGGGTAGTGCACCGTCGCTGTGCTTTCTTGCACACTTAGCAAGACGCAAGCACGCTCTTCCTTTAGGAACAAAATAGCAGGCAGTACCGCAGCCGGTAAGGCCTGCAAGCTGCGTCGCACCACTTTCGAGGTGCAGTTACCACGGTAGGCCGCACGCCCCAACAAATCGGGCGTAAGCCGATGATTCACCAACGGCAAGCCCGCACTTAAGTGTTGGGCCGAGCAGGGGTTGCCCTGTAACTTGGTGATTTCCACCAAACACGCTAACAACGGATCATCGTGAGTCGTGTGCGGCGGCAGTAAACCCGTTACATCAACGTCGGTTTTTTGCTCAGATAAGGGGGTCGTCGTCATTAATTAAATCCAGCGTATTACGTAAGCGTCTTCGAGCCTGTTTACGGGCATGCAATTTGGCTAGCGCCTCGGGAGGAAGATCGGTAAGTCGTATCGTGCCATTGGCAATTAATACGTCTATCAAGTCCTCCAAGACACGGATAAAGTCCGCATCTGAGGTCGTAAGCTCTTGCTTGTAATCATCGGCCATGACACCTCCACAAAGTGAATACGCATCAGTAGGGCACTGTTCACAACGCCCTACACCTACATTAATTAACTGTCTGAGTGCGCACGATAGGCGGCTGCAAATTATTGCGATACTCAACCACGATGGGCTGCAAGTTGGCAGCATCCGGTGTTGGCATCATGCAAGCCTGAATCGCTTCGTCAGGAAAATCTAACTCATCATTTTCTTCTGGCGCTTCATCATGAGGCTGCGACAAGCCCAATGCAGGCAATAACTGATGCGAACTTGCTAACCAACGAATCTCGGCCTGCTGCAAGTCGTACAGCGCATTAGCCAAGGCCCGACGTGCATCAAACAACTCGTTTTCGGTATCCAGTAAGTCAAGCAACGAGCGCTGACCAATTTGGAATTGCTGCATGTACGCTACGCGCACTTTCGAGGTAGCGAGCTCATGCTCTTGCAAGAAAACGACTTGCTCACGCAAACGGGTGATGTTGTTCCAAGCAATCGCTAGGTCTTGCTGCACATTACGGCAGGTGTAATCACGTACATCGCGGGCGGCATAGGCTTGGGCAGCGGTTTGACGCACACGAGCCGAATCGGCACCACCACGGAATAAGTTGTACGACAGTACCAACTGAATGTTGGAAGCCTGTGCATCGCGGTAGTTCACGCTAGGTGGTTCGTTACGGTCTTTACCAGTTGCTGCACGAAGCTCTAAGGTCGGTGAAAAACGACCACGCGCCACATCTTTACCGGCATTCGCTGCTTGCACCAAGGCTTGTTTAGCCAGAATCGCAGGGTTGCCACGCAAAGAATCGGTGAAATCTTCAGGGTCTTGGGGCAGTTCTGCGCTTAGGCTGGGCGGGTCGAGTAATACTGGGGCTGCCGACTCACCGACTATACGACGGTAACGTTGCAACACGTCGTTCAGGTTACCGGCTTCGGTCATAACGTTACTTTGTGCCAGTGCCTGACGACCATAAGCCTGCTCAAGGTCCACACCACGGCCTACACCCGATTCTTGGCGTTCACGAATTTGCCCCAAAATATTCAGGTGCATGTTGTAATTTTCGCGAGCCAACTGCTCCATTTCGCGGTAACGCTGCACATCTACGTGGGCCAATGCCGCTTCCAATGCCACGTTATCCACCGAGGCCAGCAGCTCGTAGTAGCCAGCCAGCTTTTCAAAGCCCAACTGCTTAATTTGGTTAACGGTAGAGAAGCCATCAAAAATAAGCTGACGTAGCTCAAGACTATAGCCTCGGCGATTCCAATCGTAAGACGGGCTTAACGATGTACTACCG
>DATGRU010000202.1:0-4830 GCA_035303295.1 Paenalcaligenes sp. | reverse complement strand
GCCATTAGCCAGTGCAGTATTCTTATTAGCAGGTGATAGCGTGGAGACATAAAATTCTCGTTAAATGTCGGTGTTAATGGAATTCGATAAGACAGACTTTAACCCGATAGATTGATGGTAAATAGCCTCGGTATTACAACTTTATATTGTGTAATTTGCAACAATGAGTCGACTTGATGCGATGTACTTATTTGTCCGTGTGGCTGAGCTGGGCAGTTTTGCCGCAGTGGCTCAGCAGCAGGGTGTAGACCGTTCTGTGGTAACGCGTCAAATCGCGGCCTTAGAAAAACATTTAGGTGTGCGGCTGATCGTGCGCAGCACGCGCCGCCAAGCCTTAACATCCGCAGGAAAGCTTTATTTGGAGCGATGTAGGGCGATTATCGATCTGGTGGAAACGGCCGAGACCGAAGTCATGGAAGAGCGTTTAACGCCTAAGGGCGTGATTCGCATGAGCCTTCCTATTAGTTTCGGCGTTACATGCTTATCCCCCTTATTAATGCGTTTTGCGCATGATTTTCCCGATGTCTCACTGCAACTGGATTACAGCGATAAGCTGGTTAATCTTATTGAAGAGGGCTACGACTTAAGTATTCGGGTGTCGGATCCTAGTTCAACGGATATTGTGCGTAAACTCGCTGACTGTAAGTCGTTAATTGTGGGTTCAGAGGCATATTTTCAACAAAAAGGGCGTCCGCAGCATCCTTCAGAGCTGTCTCAGCACGTCTGTTTGCAGTATCAAAATGCCAGTCGCTGGTCATTTGTAGTGGATGGAGAGTTAGCACATTATCCAACCTCGGGTCGCGTGCAGGCCAATAATGGGGATGCCTTAGCAATTGCTGCGGTAAACGGTCTGGGTTTAGCGCGACTGCCGGACTTTATTGCACATGGTTATATTCAAAGTGGGCAGCTGGACAGCGTGCTAGATGATTATGCGCGCAACCAAGACATTGGTATTTATGCGGTGTTGCCGACCAATCATTACATTCCACAACGCATACGGTTGTTAATGGAATATCTATCCAAACATTTGCCACTGGTGCTCGACGATATTTCGGCATCCCTTATGCGAAAAGCGTAAAGGACGTTGTTTGGGAGCACATATTGAAGACGAAAGAGAGTTAGCTTCACAGCAATCCAATAAGCGCATAATGTATATTATGTAAAGTTGAGTTTATATAAGACTTGATAAATAGGTACACAGGGTCTCTTTCATGCTTTTTAGATTTGATTGGTCGTTGCTGCTTTATTTTACTTTGTCTGGTTAGGCAGCGTTGCCCACCTCACACCCTGTGCATGCAATTTTTATAAATCAAACGGGATAAGCAAACTTAGTGTTGCTTATCCCGTTTTTGTCGCTATTAACCGAAAGTTTAAGCTTGTCGCACTTGAACTGTGGCTGCAGCTTGCTTGGCGTTGTTTCGGGCGGTTTGTAAATCGTTATCGTACGCTAAGGCGACTCCCATACGACGTTTCACGTAGCTTTGTACTTTACCGAATAAACGTATGTCGGTTTGCGGGATAGCTAAAGCTTGCTCTACCCCTTCAAAGGCGATGAAGTCAGTATCAAGGCCACCATAAATTACAGCGCTAGCACCAGGGGTACGTAATGCGGTATTTACGGGCAAGCCCAAAATAGCGCGTGCGTGCAGCTCGAACTCGTTTTGCCATTGTGAAATCATTGTCACCATGCCGGTATCATGCGGGCGTGGACTAACTTCACTAAACCAAACTTGATCGCCTTTAACGAATAATTCCACACCAAACAGGCCCAAGCCACCCAGATTTTGCGTGATGGATAAAGCGATGTGCTGTGCTTGTTCTAAGGCTGCGGCGCTCATGGGTTGGGGTTGCCAGCTTTCGACGTAATCACCGTCTTCTTGGGTGTGGCCAATTGGCGCACAAAAGTCAGTGCGAACCGTACCGTCTGCATCCAAGCTACGTACGGTTAATAAGGTGATTTCATAATCAAAATCGACGAAACCTTCGACAATAACGCGTTGTTGGCTTACCCGACCGCCTTCCATGGCGTAATCCCACGCTTTTTTAATGTCTTCTGGGGCATCGATTTTGCTTTGGCCTTTGCCCGAACTACTCATTAAGGGTTTGATTACGCAGGGGTACCCAATGCGTGAGTTAATAACATTTTGCAGGGCCTCAAAGCTTTCACAAAACTCATAAGGACTGGTGGGTAGTGATAAGGTTTCGGCGGCCAGTCGACGGATACCTTCACGGTCCATCGTTAACTGCGTTGCTCGTGCTGTGGGAATAACGCGAGTACGGCCTGCACGTTCAATGTCCGCTAAAACAGAGGTCGCAATGGCTTCAATTTCAGGAACAATCAGGTCGGGTTGTACCTTAGAAATTAACTGACGAAGCGCTTCGGGATCGTTCATATCAATGGTGTAAGCGCGGTGTGCAACCTGATGTCCTGGCGCATTTTGGTAGCGGTCGACGGCAATGGTTTCGACCCCTAAACGTTGCAGGGCGATGATTACTTCTTTACCTAACTCACCGGCGCCCAGCAACATTACGCGGGTGGCAGCTGGGCTTAAAGGGGTGCCTAAGGCTTTCATTCTATGCTCCATAATAGCCATACGACTCTATACATTCTTTAGTCGCTAGGTGCCGATTATATTTGCAAATTCACTCTCGGCGATACCGACGTGGTAACGATACGCGCTTCTGCTCTTGCGCTTGATGTAATTGCTGCTGTAAGTCGTCAATTTTTTGCTTTAGAAAATGATTTTCCTGTTTGGTTACGGCTGCCTCGGTTTGATATTTAATGTTGTTTTCTTGGGCGCTGCTTAGGCGGTTTTCCAACTCAGTAAGCTGTAGCCCTGATTGCGCTTGTTGTGCCTTGGTTGCCGTTAACTGATGCTGGCTTACCGCTAACGCTTCCCCCTGAGTGCGTAAGCGTTGTTCTAGTTCGTTAAGCTGTTGTTTCTGCTCATCAATGGTGGCAGCTAAGGTTTTCTCGTTTTTCAGCCTTAAGCCGCGCTCTTTATCGATTTCCAGTAAAGCCATGCGTTCGGTAGCCCGCGCTCGTTCTTCGGTGAGCGCGATGGCATTTTGCATTTTCTCCAGATCGTGAGTGAACTGGGCGTGTTGTTTCTCTAAACGCTGCGCGAGAGCATCTTTATCAGCTAATGCGCTTTTATGGGCCTCGATGGATACCGCTAACTCTTGTTTGAGTTGAGCGATTTCAGAGCGTTGCTGTTCACTTTCGTTCTGTGAGGAAGCTAAGGTTTCATGAGCGAGACTCAGAGCAGCTTTTGTGTTGTCCCATTGTTCCTCACACAAAGCTAATTGATGCTTGGCCTCGGCGACTTTCGTTTCCGCCTCATCATAAAAAGCCTGATAACTGCCTTTTGCCTGAGTAAGGGCCTCGTGCCAAAGCTGCGTAGTCAACTGCGCAACCTGATCCATTAGGGCTTCAGGAATATCAGCGTGATCAATACGCACGCGGCTTTTATCGCGTAACTCTTGCCAGAAGTCCTGCAGAGCTTGTGCGGGCGCACTCATACTCCCCTTTCGTACTAACTGATAGAGGCGATTCGCAGTAGGCGTTATGCCATAGCGAAAGAACAGCAACGCTGCTACTTCACGGTAAAGCGCTTGCGTATGGCTAAAACGCTGGCGTAAGGCATCCACATCGCGCTGTAAATCAATATCGGAATGGGTTTGAGTGGCCATGGCTATCTTAAGTTAATATCTGAAAAATTAATAATACAACGTATTACGTTAAATCTACTACGATTAATTATTAATTTTTGACATTACTGTTATAATGTCAAAAATAATAGAAAACTGTATCCTTAACCACACGTGCACCCTCCTCCATGTCTAAATCCGCCATTACCGCTTTTGAGTATTTTGTAGCCGCTACAGAAGTGGATGGTTCGGCCGGTAGCAACCGTGCCGTCTCCCCGTCTAGCGTACTAGGCGCCACAAATGATGTGGAAGCCATCAAGGCGTGGTTAGCAACCTACATCGACCGCCCTAATACTTTTGCTTCCTATCGTCGCGAGGCTGAACGCTTATTACTGTGGGCGAATATTGAGTTGGGAAAAGCCCTCTCCTCGCTCAATCACGAGGATATGCTGCGTTATCAGCACTTTCTAAGCGATCCTCAACCGCAACACCGCTGGGTATTAGCTGAAAATGCGGCCAAGGTGGCGCGCAATCATCCTGACTGGCGCCCTTTTGCTGGTCCGTTGTCTAGCAGCAGCCAACGTCAAGCATTAACGGTGTTGCACGGCTTGTTTAGTTGGTTAGTTACAGCGGGTTATTTGCTGGCAAATCCGCTTGCGCTTAATCGCAAACGATCTCGCCACAATCAAACGCGTATGGTGCGTTACTTAAGCCCTGAAGATTGGACCGAGGTAAAACACACCATCGAACTTCTGCCCCAAGAAACGCCCCGCGATATAGAACATTATTTACGTTATCGCTGGATCTTCACCCTGCTCTACTTAACGGGGTTACGGGTGTCAGAGGTCTCGAACAATACGATGGGTGCTTTCTTTTCTAAAAGGGATCATGCGGGTCGAGTACGGTGGTGGATGGATATTGTGGGTAAAGGCGAACGAAATCGCACCGTTCCCGCTACGGCCGAGCTAATGACAGAATTAGCAAATTACCGCGAGTCTAAAGGCTTAAGTCGTTACCCTCTTGCCAATGACGTGACACCATTGGTGATGCCTATAGGCCAACAAAGCAAAGCGCTAAGCCGTGCTGCCTTGCACCTAATCGTAAAACGTATCTTCACCCTAACTGCGGCACGCTTACGAGAAAAAGGCCCCGATTACGAAGCAGAAGCCCAGCATATAG
>DATGRU010000201.1:0-4075 GCA_035303295.1 Paenalcaligenes sp. | reverse complement strand
AAGAGGAAGAGGAAGAGGAAGAGGAATGTAAACGCATAAAGCAGTAAAAACGTTTACTGTTGCCACAGCAAGATGCGACGTTTCGGCATCAGCTAAGAGCATGCTCCGCAATGCACACACAAAATAGACAAAAAAAAGAGTTTAGCCGTATCGCTAAACTCTAATTTTAAGAGACATCAAATGGTGGGTGCTGAGGGGATCGAACCCCCGACCTACGCCTTGTAAGGGCGCCGCTCTACCAGCTGAGCTAAGCACCCATTAATCTTTGTTGCGCTTCCAAACCAGAAAAAGAATTATATGGCCTATTTGAAATAAATACAAGCCTTATTTCTATCTAGCTTAGTTTACAGCGTCTTTCAGCGCTTTCCCTGGGCGGAACTTAGGAACGACAGCTTCCTGAATTTCAATGGTTTCGCCTGTACGCGGATTACGTCCCGTGCGAGCTGCACGCTCTGACACTGCAAAGGTGCCGAAGCCGACCAGTGTTACTGTGTCTTTTTCTTTTAGCGTTGTCGTTACAGCGTCGATGAACGCATCTAGCGCACGGCCAGCATCTGCTTTAGACAGGTCCGCCTTGTTGGAAATGAAATCGATTAGCTCGGTTTTGTTCATTTAAGGAATACCCCTGATGTTTGTTGTAGTCGGGCCGAAGAATTCAAACCCGCTTTCCATAAAAATATAGCAATGGCCGACGCTAATGCCGCAATCCGCAGCAATACGCCGAATACACATCACCTTATGGCTTCGTAGCAAGCTAAGCCGTATTAAGCCTATGATTAAGCTGAGTGTCAAGCAAATAATACGCTGTAACCCGCATATTTACTGATGTTTTAACATTTTTAAACAGCTTTGGCATTATTTTCATTTACAGGCTTAACGCCTGTTACGAAATATGCTAAAAGGCGGATCGCCAATTTTTTACTCGCTTAAGGCTTGGGCAAAATCGGCTTCCAGGTCGGCGTAATCTTCTATTCCTACAGATATACGCAGTAAATTATCGCTAATTCCCATCAAAGCGCGGCGTTCTGCCCCCATCTCGTAGTAAATCGTATGCGCTACGGGCAAGGTTAAGCTGCGGGTATCACCTAGGTGGGTCGATAACACCAACACCCTCAGCTTATTTAAGAATTCAAAAATATCGATATTTGGCGCGAGCTCTACACCCATTAAGGCACCGAAATAACCATTAAACAGTGCGGCAGCACGCTCATGCTGGGGGTGAGTGCTTAAGCCGGGATAATGCACTGCCGTTACTTTGGGGTGAGCGGCTAAAAACTGAGCCAATTGCAAGGCATTACTGCATGCCTTGGCCATTCGTAGCGACAAGGTTTCTGCCCCTGTAGCAATGCGGTGCGCTGCATCGGAGTTCAACGTGCCACCCATGTCGCGCAGGCCTTTTTTCTTAATTTGCGTTAAACCCCAGTTTTTCGCATCGCCTTTACGGTATACCTCGGCAATATTGGCGTAATTCGACCAATCGAATAAGCCCGTGTCGGTAACCATGCCTCCTAAAGCGTTACCGTGGCCCGCGATGTACTTAGACAAAGAGTTCATGGCTAACCCCGCACCAAAGGCTTTAGCAGGCGCCAGCCAAGGGGTAGACAGCGTGTTATCCACTACATACAGCAATTGTTTTTCTGCGCACCACTGACCAATCGCGCTCAGGTCGGCAATTTGGGTGCCGGGGTTCGCAATGGTTTCGGTAAACACCATCACGGTGTTCGGCTGTAAAGCGGCTTTAACCTGCTCGACATCGGTTGCATCAACCAGTGTGACCTCAACCCCTAAGCCCTGCAAGGTGCCAAACAAACTGTTGGTATTACCGAAAATATACTTACTGGAAATGAGGTGATCACCGGCTTTAAGCAAGGTGAAGAAAATAGCTGTAAGGGCCGCCATCCCCGTTGCAAAGCTTACACTACCAATGCCCTGCTCCATGTGCGTCACTTTTTTCTCAAGGGCTGCCGTTGTGGGCGTTCCCTGACGCGCATAACTGAAACCCGCCTTGCCCTGGAACACAGCAGCCAATTCACGCGCATCTGCAAACGCATATTCTGCAGAAGGGTGTAAAGGCTGATGCACCGCCCCATGCTCGCAACCCATGCGACGATCGGAATGAAGTATTTCGGTAGTAAAACCGCTATTTGCCATAATTACACTCGAATAACAATACGGAAATGCTTCACAGCACCCGAATAGAAGCGCCTGTCTGCGCCAGTTTGAATGCGCATTATCACCCCTGACGCAAGCTCAGGCCTTCGCCCTTTTAGACTTTTTCTTAATAAGAATATGCACTTTAATGCAATTGCTCAGCTAAGCTGAGCGACGTTGACGCAAACTTTCGTACAAGCACACTGCACTGGCCACGCTGACGTTTAAGCTTTCCACCGAACCATGCATCGGAATGGAAACCAATTCACTGCAAGTCTCGCGGGTAAGGCGTCGCATCCCCTCGCCTTCAGCACCCATCACCCATGCCGTACTACGGCGAGTATCAATACTGTAGATATCGCTTTCTGCCTGATCGTCCGTACCCACCACCCATACATCACGCTCTTTTAGGCTGCGTATGGTACGTGCTAAGTTAGTGACGGTAATATACGGAATGGTTTCAGCCGCCCCACAGGCCACCCGACGTACCGTTGCGTTCAAGCCCACAGCTCGGTCGCGTGGTGCAATCACCGCATGACACCCTGCCGCATCTGCCGAACGCAAGCAAGCACCCAAATTATGCGGATCAGTAACGCTATCAAGTAAGAGTAATAAGGGTGTTTCCCCTTTATCCTCTAACTCGTCCAGCAACTCGTCTACGCTCATGGCTAGCTCTACTTCCGTTGCCATGGCCACCACCCCTTGGTGGCGTACGCCCCCCGCTATCGCATCAAGCCGGGCTTTATCCGCAAAAATAATTCGCAGGCCCTGAGACTCTGCGAACTCGATAAAACTTTGCATCCGCTTGTCGCGACGTGCCTCTTCTACATAGAGCTCTTTAACCGAACTGGTCGCATGCCGAATACGCGCACGTACCGCATGAAACCCCGCTAGCCTTTGCAGCGCCATAATTTTCCTTTGCCTCGTGGGCAGCTTTATTCAATAGAACACCGGCCAGATACTGACGCGATCTGGCGATGTTCGTATTGTACGCGCAACTAGTGCTTTTGACGTTTGGCCTTGCGCGCCTCGGAGCGAGCCTTAGCGGCTTTCTCGCGCTCTGCCTTCTTCGCTGCAGCACGACGTTGACTGGCCGTTGTACCTTGCAGCGCCTTAGGCTTAGTCGAAGCCGCCTTCTTGTGAGGGCGGCCACTACGTTCGGAAGCTTGCGGGCTAGTTAATGCTTTATAGCCTGTGCCTTCAACCAAGCGAAAATCGATACGTCTGGCTTCTAAATCGACACGCGCAACTTGTACTTGCACCGCATCCGTTAATTTATAACGCATCCCGGTACGCTCACCGCGCAAGTCGTTCGTGGCTTCGTTATAAATAAAGTAGTCGGAGCCCAGCTCAGAAATATGCACCAGCCCTTCTACATACAAGGCATCTAACGTAATAAAAATACCGAAGTTGGTCACACCGGTAATTTTGCCGCTGAACACTTCGCCAATATGCTCCTTCACGAAGTAGCACTTCAGCCAAGCCTCAACGTCGTACGAAGCCTCATCGGCACGGCGCTCACGCGCTGAAAGCATGACACCCAAGCGCTCCCACAGCGCATACTCGCGCTTGGCAGCACTTAACTGCTGATCACCCGGCTCTTCTTCTAATGCAGGACGATAACGTTTACCGTGCAAAATAGCTTTAATCACCCGATGGGTAAGCAAGTCGGGATAACGTCGAATCGGTGAAGTGAAATGGGTGTACAGCTTATAGGCCAAGCCAAAGTGCCCGCCCTTCTCGGGCGCATAAATAGCCTGCTGCATCGAGCGCAAGCACATGGTTTGAATAACTTCAAAATCGGTACGGCCTTTGGCTTTCTGGATGAGCGCAGCGTAATCCGCAGTAGACGGCTCTTCACCCCCATCCAAACTTAAGCCTAAGGTACGCAGGTATTCGCGGAACTTCTGGAGTTTTTCCGGTG
>DATGRU010000200.1:0-5428 GCA_035303295.1 Paenalcaligenes sp. | reverse complement strand
TAAAGCCAGTGGTGTCACACACTGAACCGCCCAAACGACAAAAAGCCGCACCAAAACTAACTCGAGTGCGGGTACTGGCTTCGAAGAAAAGGTTGCCTAACACGGCCCCCTCAAGCACGCGAGAAACCTTCTGACGACGTGCAATGGGCTGCATAATGTCCGCAATACTAAAAAGCTCTTCTACCGATTCACGTGTAAATTGCTCCACCGACAGCAACTGATGCTTACCGCCCGTCGCTATGCGATCCCGCAAAGGGCCGGTTTGCGCACTTTGAGCATACTTTTCAAGAAGCAGCTCGTTCTCAACAATCTCGGTAACGAAACGCTGCACCACTTCGGGCATGCTGCGAAACTCTTGGGAACCTTCGGGTAAAAGCCATGTATCCAGCGCTCTACGCTTTACACCGATACGGGCGGCAAAGATATCACGCGTCAAATTAAGGCGGCGCATTGCGTCGCGTAGAAACACTTGTTGGGACACTGCCATGCTGATTCCTTTAATCGGACATTAACAAACTATATACGCATTGCGTATAGTTTATTTAAGTCACGGCAGAAAAGCGAACCAAATCGGCAAGCTGAAGATATCAACGCCATCGTTGACGTATTTAGGGTACAAAACGTCGTGGCGAGATAGGTGGATGACCTTCGGGTAACATCTGTGCCGTGCTTTCATACACGCTGGCTACGCCAGCCAGAGCAAAACTTAACCAACAGGCAAGCACGAAGGCAATTAGGCTTAAGCCATAGGAAATCGTTACGCACAACATGGGTAACCAATGACCGCGTCTAACTTTTCCCACCAAACTTTGTGCCAGCAAGCTGACATTGACCAGATGCGTCCAAAATAAGCCCATGAAGGCAAAAGCAATGCCAGCCAAGTAGACCAATATTGGTAAACGTAGCCAAGCAGGCGTAAATACCGACGGGATTGTGTTAAATGCGGCTAACAGCAACACCAACAACCCGCCGGCATTAAGAACTAGCACACTATAAAACGCAATGTGCAAACTACGGACTAGAACGCCCCGGTAGAGAGCCACACCGTTAACGTGCGCCACCGCATTGCACCTTATTGAGCAGGTGTAGTAGCAGGTTGCTGTTGGGGCGTTGCCTCTTCACCCGCAATAATGCGCGCAGCAGTTAACGCATTTTGCTCGGATCCAACCATAAACACCAAACGACCACCTGAAATAGGTTCGGAAAAACCGGGCACTGATAACAAGGTGCCGTCAACCACTAATGCCAAACGCTTATTGAGGTTCTCGGAGGTAACACGAGTAAGCGTAGCTGCCGCCTGGGGGTTTAAATCTAAAGCCAACAAACCGTCGCCAGCATCGCTGCGCCCTGCCTCAACACTGATCAGGTCTTCTACACCTAGAAACGCTTCAGGTTGAACATAAAGCGTTCCATTAGGTTCGATATCGACTTCAACCCAGCCCGGATGAGACTCGGTATCTGCCAAAAACACCAAAACCGGAGAAAGCTGCTGTGCACCCTCCATTTGTTGCTCGGTTGCAGGTGCTACAGCGGTTTCAGTTTCGGCTGTACTGCGGGTAGCCTCCTGCGCGGCAGAATCAGTTTGTTGGGGCACAGTTTGACATGCCGCCAGCGCAACCAAAGCCATCGGAGCAAAAATCCGGCCGATCCATTGTTTACTGTGCATAGTACTTCCTCTTTTTCTTGAAATAATCATAAGCATTAAGCGTGGGTAAAAAGTTTAACAGCTTAATGCCTCCCTATTGCCTAAGGAATGAAAAATACTTTAAAGACAGATAATGTAAAGATGGCCACAGAATTGTATGCAAATGCATCGCCAACCCTTTAACTGCCTTTGCGCTACATCAAAACAATACAACTCCGCAACGAGCAACATACTATTTGAAATAGCATTGAGGTAGGATATAGAGTAGACACTATAATTGTGAGTACGGCATTACTTAGGCGATCTTAGCCTTTATTCTGAAGCAAATAGAGCAGGCTTACCTCAAGCCCAAACCTAGTCGTGCCTCTTCGCCTTTCTTTTACCATCGCTTTTCATGCAATCTCCGTCAGAAAAAGAACAACAACCCATTGATGCTGCCGCATCCCCACGGCAAACATCACTACCGCGTGGCTTCCTTAGCAGGAATATCCACCAATACCCGTATTTATGGGTGTGTTTTGCCATGTGTGTAGGCGTAATGGGAACCGCACTAGCCAGTCCGCTTTATCCTCTTTATCAAGAGGCTTGGCATTTAAGCGCTGGCGATGTCACGCTTGTCTACGTGGTATACATGGCGTCAGCCCTGTGCGGCCTACTGTTCTTAGGTAAGCTCAGTGACCAGTACGGTTTCATGCCCGTGCTGCGGTTCAGCATTTGTCTGGTCACCGCCGGTGTAAGCGTCTCGGCAATCGCGTGGAGCTTTGGCTCATTTAGCTTCAGCCGCGTACTGATTGGAATTGCTTCCAGCTTAATTGTGACCTCAGCCTCTATCGGTTTATCGCGCTTGAGTCGTAGCGGTGACTTACAACGCGCCGCAGCCACCACCTCATTAATGCTGGCATTTGGCTTTGGCTTAGGCCCGGTCATTGGCGGACTCATTGCCCAATGGGCTCCTGCCCCCTTACGCACCAGCTATATGCCTTCTATGGCGATGGGTTTGTTATCCATTTATGCACTATTCACGCTAAAACTAGAGGCGATAGGCATTGATGGCGGCCCTACACAACACAGCACCAGCTCGTTAAAACATTGGCTACCCAGTGTGCTGATCCCCCGCGCTCCTTCTCGCCGACCGTTTTTAATTGCCAGTTTTTCTGCCTTCACCGCCTTTGGTGTATTTAGCTTGTTTGCCTCACTGGCACCCACCTTTATGGCCGCCATGCTTCCTTGGCATGGACCCGCTATCAGTGGTTTATCAATCGGTATTATCTTATTTTTATCGGCCTTATTTCAGCTGTTAGCTCGGCCGTGGCCAACGCGACGTTGCATCATTTTAGGATTAAGCAGTCTAGGGCTTAGCAACCTGCTACTCATTCTAAATATCTATACCAACTCGATTTTTGTGTTTGCTATTGGCCTTATCGTGACCGCTCTGGGGCATGGTTTATGTCTGCTATCAGGGATGGCGATTGTGCAAAAAGTGGCGCCCCCTCAACAGCGAGCCGCCTTAACGTCTACCTATTTAATTACCGGCTATTTGGGTGCTATTGCGCCCATTTTAGGGGTGGGCTGGATTGCCGACACTTTCGGGTTGGATATTGCGTTAATTTCATTTTGCTTATCGATTAGCGCCTTGTCGTTTGCATTAGCGTACATGGCTCAACGCACGCCCGCTATTATTCCGCTTGAGCCCAAGCCGGCAACTCGCACCGACTCGAACCCATCGCGCTAGACTCGATTAATAACGATAAACTGCTGCCACGCCTGTAGGTGTTGGCATAATTTCCGGGGGAACCACCATCACCCGCCCCCCATTACGCAACACCAGTTCTGCGATATCATCCAGCACATCCTCGGCGTCGGGCGCATCAAAACTTCCTACGAACTCGATGCGCTCTTGCTCAGGCAATAACTTACCCGGAATACGTAAATCAGCATCTACCAATACATGCTCTACGCGTCCGGCTAAAGCAGCCTTGTATACCTCCTCTACATCATCCTGCGATAAGCCAGTTCCTTGCGCCTGTTTGAAACGCTCAATTTCATCCCGCGTGCGCTGATGATAAATAGGCTCCATAACCTGCCACACACGCTGCAATAGGTCGTTGGCCTCAAGTGATTTGGGATCAACCCCCACACCTTGTTCAAGCAAATAAGGATTATGCGAAATACGACGGAACATACCCTGATGCTCGGGTAAGGTCACCAATATTAAAGGCAAATCGGAAGGCGCCGAATAACTTTCGTAGGTAGCCCGATCAACCGCGCGAAAGTAATTTTCAGTGTCTTTATCGATTTCGTTAGAGCGCTCTATATGATGAGTTTTGGCGCTAGTAACATGCGTATCATCAATGCCGCCTATGTCTTCATTAACATGTGGAAACGTAGACGCGGTTGCCGCCTTATCCAAAGCATAGCGATTACCTTCATAGAGGGTCGCTGAATCGCGACTAACAGCCAACACCTGAAAACGGTCCGCCGTTTGTAAGCTTCGCAATAAAGGCTTTAAGTGCCAAGAATGGGCAACCACAGCGAAGTCAATAACAGGGCTCTGCACTTTGAATACGTAAGAGTCAGTCGCATTACTTAACACAACCAAGCCATCATAATTATGCTTCCAAAACTCGGAGTCAGCGGCCAATCGTTTAAAAGGTGCTAATAAACGCTCCTTCTCTTTAATCGCCTCACCTCCCATCTTTTCCAGCGACGCTTCTAGCTGTTTAACTAGGTTTTTAAAGCGAATCACATCCTGAGCATTATCAGGAAATGAACGATGAGTATTTTGTGAAATAGATAAGCAAGGGCCCGACTGCTGGTTTAGTAGTTTGGCGAGCAGCTGATTATTTAGTACATGCATAGACACTCCTTAAGCATCTTCAGTTGTGGGACTCATGCGTTTGTGCGCATCACTGCGTTTATCATTTCCCCCCGCTTTTTCTTGGGCTGAACGAACAGCGCGTGCAAGTTGCCGTGCCGCCCCAGTTAATGCTAAATCAATATCATCAGCCCGGTGCTCCGCCACAACGGGCGCTAAACCCGCAACGCGCGCTTCTAAAAGGCACTTTCTATCGGTGGCTCCGCCGCGCTCACTGTTAACATCGCGTAGGTGAGCCTCAACGCGCGTGATTGCTCCCGACACGTGCTTTAACTCTTGGCGTAATACATGCACCACTCGTTCACGTAATTGAGTGGAATTATCAATTCGGGTATCAGTGTTGGTAATGATTTCCATGCTGGTGCCTTATATAAAAAATACTCAGTTCCAGAAACACATGCTACATAGTGAATGCTAGCAAAAACCACAGCCTCTTATTTGTTACCAAGCCCTAAGACTGGCAACCCAACGTGCCGACATAAGCCATAACAGCTCAACGGCAATACGTACTACTGTAATACTACGCAACTACGCTCCATAAAAGATCAGTAGTTATATGAATAGCGGGCCGCTCCTACCTGTACTTAGCCTTTATTAGGCGGCTAGCCAATGCCAAACACATTCCATTATGCTGCACGCTTTTCTTCTACATCGTACACATTGCTGCGCTGAGATGAAAAACGATATAGTGAAGCCATCTGTTTTCTCTTCTTAAGGATGACGTAATGATGTCTACGCCGCTTGATCAGTTCGCCATCACCCGCAAATGGCCGGCCACCCACCCTGATCGCCTGCAGCTCTATTCTCTGCCCACCCCAAATGGCGTGAAGGTCTCGATTATGCTGGAGGAAACCGGACTCCCTTACGAGCCACACTTAGTCAGCTTTCAAACAAACGATCAATTAACC